>SKLM01000196.1 GCA_007123205.1 Thermoflexales bacterium | reverse complement strand
TTCACACCATCCACATCGAAGTGAACCGCGTAATCAGCTTCTTGCAGCGTGAAGGGGTCGCTGACCAGGTCGAACTCCGGGTACTCGTCGTCCGCGGACCGAACGCGGACATAGGTGTTGTGTGGGACACCCCACGGAGCTGTGTCGCCCTCCCGCACGTCGTCCGGCAGGGTGAAGACCACGGCCCCATCGTCCACCTCTACCCACTCAGTGAACCGCCCACTGGTCTCCTCACCCAGCACCGCCCCGGCATACAGCGAGGCCTCCCATTCCGTCATGGCCCCGAAGTCAAGACCCAGGTCCCCAACCGTGATGGTCACGCTGGCCCAGGGATCCCCGTGCGTGTCCGGTTGATCTGCTTCTGGTACTGCTGGTCCCGGGGACGCCTGTAGCGACTGCCCCGCACCAGTCAGACCAACAACGAGAACAACCCCCAACAACAGGCCTCCGACACGTCGCATCAATCTCATGTGAACCGCTCTCCTCTCAGTATCTGCACCAACGCTTATCCAGGCCCCTGACCGCCATCACTGCGTAGCGTGCCAGACGCCCGCGCTTCAAACAGCAAGCCTTCATACACACCCCCTCACTCCGCCACGGGCGCACTACGGTCCCATCCTGGCAGGACAGATGGACACGCAATGCATATTCGATTCGAAGCTCGGATCAAGCCGACCGCGATCCGGCATTCGTGAACCAGTGATCTAACTGGTACTATGATAACACAGACAGAAGCGGGCTCAGGTTGAGTTGCGTTGGAACTACAGTTGACCTGGGTTTGAAACAGTTGGATTTGGGTTGGACCTGTCCACGGGGTCTATCTGGAACGCGGCTCCAAGTCCCCAGGCAGGCCGCCGTCTCCCGGTCCGTGGGCATGCGAGGGGGATCGGTCGCGAGCAAGCGAACCATTGAGGGAGCGGTGATCGGGTGAAGGGGATGACATCTCACAGGTAGCACGAAGAACACCACTACGCGAAGGCCCCAAGGTTATCCTTGGGGCCAGGACGCTATCGACGTCACAGAGTAGAAGCGCACCTACATGTCGGGAACCGTTCGCCTCAGGATATCATATCGCTCCAGCCCCATCCCCGCCCCCAGAGCCACACAGGCCATCGGCGCATCGGGGACGTAGGCCGCGACACCGGTCTCCTTCGTGATCAGCTGATCAACCCCTCGCAGCAACGCACCCCCGCCGATCAGCGCCATACCTCGATCGATGATATCGGAGGAGAGCTCAGGAGGCGTTCGTTCCAGCATCGCTTTGATCATGGCTATGATAGCGGCCAGGGGCTCGGACAGCGCCTCCGCCACTTCCTCCGAGCTCACCGTGATCCGATGCGGAAGGCCCGCCACCTGATCCCGCCCCTGCACCTCGATCGACCGCTCCTCTTCCAGCGGTAGCGCGGCACCGATACGGATCTTGACCTTCTCTGCCGTCATCTCACCGATCATCAGATTATACTTGCGGCGAACGTAGGCGATGATGGCCTCATTCATCCGCACCCCCCCGATTCGTACCGAGTTGGCCTGCACGACACCGTTCAGCGAAATCACCGCAGCCTGGCTCGTCCCGCCCCCCATGTTCACCACCATGCTACCCGCCGGGGTATCGACGGGCAGCCCCGCACCCAGAGCACCCGCCAGGGGTTCCGGTATCAGATGGGCCTCGCTAGCACCGGCGTCAAGGGCTGCCTCGCGCACGGCGCGCCGCTCCACGCTCGTTACCCCGTAGGGCACACTGACCATGACTCTGGGCTTGAGGAACGTGATCCGGCCACACGCCTTGTGGATGAAGTACTGGAGCATGCGGTAGGTGACGCGATAGTCCGCGATCACCCCGTCCCGCATGGGACGCAGAACCTCGATCGACTCAGGCGCCCGGCCCATCATTGAACTCGCCTCCTCGCCCACAGCCATGATCCGGTACTCATCGGGCGAGATGGCCACGATTGATGGCTCCTGTAACACAATCCCGCGTCCCAATACGTAGACGAGCACGTTGACCGTGCCCAGGTCAATTCCCAGCTGCTTCTGTAGCATACTGCCTTCCTACTTCCATAGCTTCCCGCGTCGAAGCGCCGTATAAGGTCCAAGCCGCACGCTGTCCCGCCGCCCCGCCCGATGCCTCACTCCTGCCACGCCGACATGAGCGAACGTCGACGATGCCCTGGTACTGACAACGCCCACCCGGCATGTCCGGAGGCACCGTGCTGTCTCAACCGCTCGTGGCCTTACATAGAGGATGAGCCGCGAGAATGATACACGATGTCCAGAGAATTGTCCAATTCCCCCGGTCGGCCCGTCGTCATCTCGCGGTCGTCATGGCGTGCGCCCTCACGCCGACAGACCGCGGTCGGCACCGCGCACCTTTCGGACGTCTATGGCCCATCTGCGCCCGTCAATTGACGGGCCTACCGCTTGTGCTATACTATCCACTCCTCGCGGGAAGAAGGTCCTGCGATCCCCCTTGCATCTGATGAAGAGGGACCGAGATAGAGAGAGGAGGGCAAGAACATGGTGAGCGACGACCTGCTGGAGATTCTGCGTTGCCCCTACTGTGTCAGCGGCGAGACTCGCAAGCCAGGCGATGACCCCGGGCAACTGCAGCTGGTGCGAGATTCCTGGCTGGTCTGCCAAGAGCCTGACTGCGGGCGGAAGTACCCGATCCGCGATGAGATCCCGGTCATGCTCATCGAGGAGGGTGAGAAGTGGATGGACATGGACGCCGAAGATCTTCCGGTCCCACCACCTGGCAAGTAGGCCAATGCACAAGTGGCAGGTGATCGCGCTGGCCACACTGGCTGTGCTCCTGCTGGTCGGCGGGTTGGCAGCGATGGTCGTGCCGGAGGCCTACGGGGGCCGGGAGGTCTATCGTATAGACGAACGGTACTCGCTCCGGATCCTTCACCTGGCGGGTGTCGCGTCCCTGGCCGCTGGATGCCTCACGGCGTGGGCCGCTGGAATCCTCTGGCAGCACCGCACGGGTGGTTCCTAAGCAGGCTGGTACTTACGTGCTGATCATGTGGCTGCCCGCGCCGATCGCTATCGACGTCGGTCAGCTGGGCCAATACCAGTTCGATATGGGTTGGTACGCCTACGCAGGAAGCGCTCGTGGTTCGGGAGGCCTGGCAGCTCGGGTTCATCGCCACCGGCGGGACGCGAAACCCCTACACTGGCATGTCGACTACTTGCGCGCTCACGCCACCCCTGTCGCCGTCTGGTACGCGGTCGGAGAGCGGCGCAGGGAGTGCCGTTGGGCCCAAGCTCTGTTGGAGCTGGCCGACGCACGGATCCCCGTTCCTCGTTTCGGGGCCTCCGACTGTGGATGTCCCGCCCACCTCACAGGATATCGAACCCCCCCGAAGGTCTCTACGTTCAGGCACCTCGTCGCCGTCGGGGTTCTCCAGGAGACTTTCCGTGCGTGACCCGCTGCAGGTGTTCCTGAGCGCCGTTGAGGCTAGTGACGATCCCAGCGCGGAGGAGGCAGCCAGGGCCCTCGGAGAAGCCCACCGAGACCCGCTGCCCATGCTCCGTCATATGCTGACCGATCCCGAGGCCAATAGACGCTGGTGGGCCGTGCGGGCCCTCGCCGCCCTCGCCACTGACGACGCTGTAGATCCGATCATACGCGCCCTCAGGGATCCTGATACCGACGTTCGGGCCTGCGCCGTCGTGGCCCTCGCTCACCTTGGACACGAGGCCGGCATCGACCCGCTGATAGCTCGCCTCTCCGATGGCTCGGCCTACGTAGGTCGGCTGGCGGCCGATGCGCTTGCTCAGTTCGGTCAACCGGCCGTCGAAGCCCTGATTCACGCCCTTGAGGACGGGGACACACCGGCGCGGGCAGGGGCTGCTCGCGCTCTCAGTACCCTGCGCTCCCAGGATGCGATCCCGGCGCTCTGCAGAGCTCTCGACGATCCCAGTGCGACGGTGACGCACTACGCACGGGAGGCACTGGACCGGATGGACGTCGGGATCACCCTGTTTCGCCCCTAGGCGGGCCTGACCCCGGGCGGTCAGGTTAGTTGGCCCGGCTGACTGCCCTCGCTTTGGAACTGCCTACGGACACTCAACGGGCCACATCACGGCACCATCGGGGTGCCCTGCCGCTTCCCAGCGCTCCCCGGTCGCCGGCTCCCAAATCCCGACTCGAATCGTGTAGCTGCCCGTCGCCACGGGATCGAAGGTACGAACGTCCCGGACCACCTCACCCTGCCTCATTAGCCAGAACGGCAGCATCCCGTGAAGTGGCCGACCATCGGCCTGACTGACCATCAGCCCGTCGGGTCCCAGCAGATGAGCGTACACACTCACGTCAGTATCAAGGTCCGACCCACTCTGCCACCAGGCAGTCAGGCGCACACCAACGGCCGGCTCGCACACCCAGGTCGCCCCCAACAGTCTGAGCCCGTCGCCGAAGTCCACCTGCGGCCCGATCTCGGAGCCTGACACTTCCAGTTCCCCAGCCTCAACCAGGTGTACGCTGTTCTCGCCATAGCGGGTGAGATAGACGGAATCTGCGTCACGGACCGCGCCAGCCAGTTCCTGCCACCCAACGGGTTGACCGAAAAGCTCGTACGTGTAGCCCTTGGGTTCCTCGACGGCGACAACCCCAAATGCCACAGCGTCGGCCCCATTGCGCACCCCAGTGTGAACATACGCCAGCTCTTCGGCGGTGACTCGCATCGGCAAGGGGGTCACCCCCTCGAAGCCCAGCGGATAGATCCGGCTTTCCGGGGTGAGGCTCCGCGGGAGGTTCACCAACAGCACTCGCTGACCCTCGGTCACGGCGGCGGCAGCCTGCCAGATGCTCTGGCCGGCCATTCGATAGAGAGCCATGCCATCGCGGACGAAGCAGGCAGCCGGGATCAGGAGGAGTGCGCAGAGCAGAGCGATCCCGATAGCGTGCCGGGAGCTCGGAGCCCGTGTCATTCGGCCCAGCAGAGCAGCCGTCCAGACCAGTGCCGCACCGGTAGCGGTCATGTACAGAAAGCGGGGCGCCAAAGCGAACCATTCGGCCTCCATCGACACCAGGGGCGGCAAGGAGAAGAGGCCGAACCACACCGTTCCCAACAGGAACATGTCCGGGCACTGTCGAATGCCCAGCCAGGCCAACACGAGAACAGCCGGCACCGCCACCAACCATAGTGCCAAGGGTGGGGGAAGATCGGTCCATACAACCAACCGCTGCCCCACAGGCGCCAGTGGATAGATCAGTCCCTGGGCCAGGTATCCACCATTGTGCCACAGATGGCCTAGTCTCAGACCGAAGGGAGCGACCCCAGCGCCGCGCATCGACCGCCAGAGTACCAGCGTGATCACGGATACGCCAACCAACGCTATTGGCCAGCGGGAGCGCCGCTGCCAGCGACCTCTCACACGCCCGATCATCTCGACCAGAAGCAGGAGGGGGGCGACCAAGAGGCCGCTTTCGTAGATGAACGGGGTCAGACCCGCCAGCAGCGCAGCCGATCCGATTCGCCAATCGCTCCCCGTGTTCCTCCCCGAATCGTACAGTAGTACTGCCGCAGCGCTCAGCCCGCTCACCATCGGATTGTAGACTGCCCCTGGCCATGCCACGGCTTGCCGAGAGAAGGGAAAGACGACGAAGAACGTCACCGCGCATCCGGCAGCAACCGCCCGCTCTCGATCGGCGTGCACCACCGGTAGCCATCTGACCGCCAACAGGCCGGTGACCCAGGCCGCGAACGCGTGAGCCACGAGATTGAGAGTATGCAGTCCCCTGGGATGCAAGCCTCCCACAAGACCGCCCCATCCGCGCCAGATCGTGTACCAGAGGGGCCGGTAGTAGCCGTAGGGGCTCGGGCTCGTCCATAGCTCGCCCCAGGAGATCGACTCCAACCACGGAATCTGTACCAGATCGTCGGAGAACAGGGGAAGGGAGACGGCCGTAGAGTACAGGAGGCCTACGACGACGATGGCGATGACCGCGGCGATGAGAGCAGGTTGAGTCAACCAATGGACGCGCGACTTCATGGTCGGCTAGTCTACCACATGCCAGTCAGGCGGCAACTCGTCGGCCCTCGTGCCACCGCCCCGCACCCATCCGTTCGAGCCCGTTCAGCCACGGCTGGTCCGGGTGACTCTTCTTCCCTCCTGGTCCACCTTGGCTGCCTTGACAACAAGCGGCCAGGTGGTATCATACTGCCAGATGCCCAAGTCGGCCAGGCGGTCGCGTCCCGTGCGCGGGACGAGGAAAGTCCGGGCTCCATAGGGTGTGGTGCTGGGTAATTCCAGGTCGGGGCGACCTGACGGAAGAGGGCCACAGAAAAGGAGACAGCCGCGGAGATCTCACTTGCCGCTAGGTGACCCGATGAGTATCCGCGGTGATGGTGAAAAGGTGGTGTAAGAGACCACCGGCATCCGTGGTGACACGGATGGCCAGGTAACCCCCACCAGGAGCAAGGCCAAGCAATGAGGGCGAGTCCTTGGACCTCCGGTCAAGGACGCGGGATGACCCGTCCCGTTGAGCCCCGGGTAGGCTGCTAGAGATGATGGGCAACCATCATCCAAGATAGATGATCGCCACCCCGAGGCGCACCAGCGACCTGGGGGGACAGAACCCGGCTTATCGGCCGACTTGGGCTACGGACGAGGCCGCTAAGCGGCCTCGTCCTGGTAGGTTGCCGCTCTATCGATGTCCTGGCCGAGCGCGGTCGGGTTCCGTTGCACTGTGATCAATGGGCAGGCACCGGTCCTTCTGACATAACTCTCACGAATCCCCCGGATGTGGCGTCCTATGATGCCGATGTAGGGTCACCAGACCAAGGGGCCGATATTTGCTCAGGGCATTGCGGGCTCCACCTCCAGCCGCCAAAGCTGCTTCAGTGGCAGGGGAGCGTGGGTAACCCGGCTGGGCACGGGGCCCTGGTCGCACTCGTCGCCGGAAGAGGCCTGCGTGATCTCGCGTCGGTCGGGCCAGCTCGGTGACTTGCCCGCTATGCTGTTGCAGCGCCTGTAGCCGTCTCAGGCGAGCCAGTCTCGGAGGGTCATTTGACATCAGCGTTGATCCCCGCCTCGGAGATCCGGGCAGAGATGCGTGTGGTTAACTCGCGTTTCATAGCCACGATCGCCCCTGTCTTCAGCGTGCCCGAAGCCCGGACCTTCATCGAGCGCATCAGCGAGGAGTTCTCCGACGCAACGCACAACGTCCCCGCCTACGTCATCGGACACGGCAGTTCCACCATCGCCCACTGCAGTGACGACGGCGAGCCTTCGGGCACGGCGGGCCCCCCCGCCCTGGCCGTGCTCCGGGGCAGTGGGCTGGGCGACGCGGCCGTGGTGGTCACCCGCTACTTCGGCGGTACGAAACTCGGGACAGGCGGCCTGGTCCGCGCATATGGTGACGCCGTGCGTGAGGTCATCTCTCAGGTGCCGCGAGCGGTGAAGCTTCCGACTCACACCATCCAGATCAACACGCCCTACCCTCTCTTTGAGTCGGTCCGGCGGCTGGTGCAAGCTCACGGAGGTCAAGTCTTGGAGGAGACCTTCACCCAGCAGGTGACTGTCTTGGCGCGTCTGCCTCAGGACCGCCTGGATGGGCTGCAGATTGGGCTGCAGGAGCTCTCCCGAGGGCAACTCGAGGCTCAGATCATCGACAGCAGCGAGTCAACTATCGTGCCCCTGAGGGGAACCTCTTGAACATCCCAAGCGCCGGCAGCAAGAACTGTGGGTCCAGCACCCCCCAAGCCGTCACCGCAGAGTGACCAGGGGGTCTCTTATCAGCGAGACTCCCTGGTCGCCCGGCGGTGCACTCCCGGATGCTCGATCCCCAGTTGGACTCCGCCAGACGGCTGGCGGAGCAGGTAGGGTGTGCCCGTTGCTCTTGCTGAATAATCACAGTGCCGCAATCTTGCTTACTTCCTTGACATACCACTCGTTCTGTGATATACTATGGTCGCAGGGAGCCCCAAGAAACTGGAAGGCTTCCCATCAGGACCGAAGCCGCTGGTTTAGTTCTGGGAAACTCGGATACAGGCAGTAATGCCTTTGAGAGAACAGGACAAGAGCAGTGGCGAGCTCTGGGATGACGGCTCTTCGATGGCCGAACCGGATGACAGCCTGGCCAGGGCTGGGATCCGGTAGCCGAAGAAGGGAAGCCCTGGAGAGACCGAGTAGGCAATACCGATCTTCTCGAAGCCGTTCGATCGGTAGACGGAAGGTAGTGAAGCCGAAAGGGCCGATGGGGAAAGCGTAAAGGTTACTTGGGGCCCCTGTTTTTACTGCGTGTGCTGATCGGGTGCCCGCGCAGTTCCAGAAGGGCACCCTATTGCCGGGTACCGCATCAGCGCTCTCTCTCGTTCTGGAAGACCTCCGGCTTCAGCAAGCCCACATAGGGCAGATTCCTGTACAGCTCCCGGTAGTCCAACCCCCATCCAACTACGAGCCGGTTCGGCAGGTCGAACCCCTTGTACGCTATAGGGATGTCGACCAGACGATGCCCCGGCTTGTTGAAGAGCACGCACACCTCGAGGGTTACCGGACTACGAGCTCGGAGCGTGCGCAGGAGGGAGTTGAGCGTGAGACCGGTATCAATGACGTCCTCGACGAAGAGGACGTGGCGCCCACCAATCGGTGCGTCCAGGTCCTTCAACAGGCGCACGATCCCCTGATCGCGGGATTCGGCCGAGTAGCTCGAGACAGCCATGAAGTCCACCTCGACCGGGATTGTGATGGTGCGCAGCAGATCTGCCATGAACGGCACCACCCCCTTCAGGACCCCGATCAGGAGCGGCTTTCGTCCGGCATAGTCCCGGGAGACCTGCTCTCCCATCTCTCCGACGCGCCGGTGGATCTGATCCGCGGAGAGCAGGATTCTGTCGATGTCAGCGGTCAACTCCTCGTAAGCTTCTGGAGGATGCCAGCTCATGGTGTTTCCTGTGCCTCGCTGCCCAAGATCCTACCGGCGTGCTCATCCAACCGATACTTGATCATCAAATCCCGTACGTCGCGCCGCTTGAACAGTTTGACGTTCACGTCGGGATACCGCTCCCGGAGTCGGCGCAGTTTGCGGTTCTTGTCCGTGATCTGGCTCGGCCTCACGGTCGTCAGTTCGACGTACAAGTCCTCGTCTGGAAGATAGAAGTCGGGGCGAAACGCCTCGGAGACCTCTCCCTCCTCATCGCGCTCCAGAACGAACAGGCGCGGCTCGTATTCCCATTCAATCCCGTAGTAGTCCAGTATGCGCGCAAATGCCTCCTCCGTGGGATGCGCGAACGAAATGCCAGCGGGTCTGACCTCTTCCATCTGATGCTCCTCTTCCTCTTCTCCGATCTGGGTGCTCCGGGCAGCACGCCCAAGTGGCCAGCCCCGTGCCGGCAACCGGCAGTCCCCGATCCGGCATGACTCAACCGGAACTCGAGGCGCGCGCAGCGGATGACGCTGACGAGCCGCGGCACGGCGGCGATCGCCCAGAGGTACCTTGCCGCTCGGCAGATCGACCGGCCCGGCATACCCAGCCCGCCCCATCGATCCGCGTGACCAACAGATCGGCACGATTATACCATCGGCACCGCGAAATGTCGATCACTTGCCCACGAACCCCAGTAGTTACTGTACCGAGATTCACAGAGGGAGTTGCCGGTCGGAGTGGCGTTGAGCTCGGCAGTCGAGGGTGACCCGGCACGCAAAGAGCCGAGGCGACTGCCTCGGCTCTTCTTAAAGGAGGAGAAGAAGAGAATCTTCAAGGGTAATATACCACACTCACGAGCTTGCGGCTTGACGCCCGCCTGACGCTTTCCTTACGCATCCCTTTTACCCACCAGCTTGCGGCGCGCTTCCAAGGACCAAGTGTATGAAACCTGCTCCCCGGCCGCCGAAGATACGGCGTAAGCGCCAAACAGACCTCAGCAGCTCGGGAGCCAGCGTGCCCGCAGGCATCCGAGTTCCAGCCCCAAGGAAGCCCACGCGACTTCCCCCTGCCGTTCTACAGCGACGGCCCCTCACAGCTGGGATGGATTCCGGGGTTCCGTGTTGCTCGCGCTGCCCACTCGTGGTACACTGAAACTCAAGGTCGGCGGCGTCCTGGCGACCGACCGCCGCGCACGGCTCAACCCGCCCGGCAACGCTCAGGAGACGACGATATGAGGACTAGACTGTCGTACGCGTGGGAGCAGCTCCGCGCCAGCTACTGGTTCATCCCGACGGCCATGGTCGCGATCGCCGTCGCGGTCTCAGCAGCGTCCGCCTCCGTCGACAGAACCATCGACCAAGTCTGGCTTCAGCCCCTCGCGGGGATCTACCCGGGGGGACCAGCAGAGGCGAGCACTCTACTCTCTACTATTGCCGGTTCGATGATCACTGTGGCCGGCGTCACGTTTTCCATCACCATAGTGACCCTCTCGCTCGCTTCCTCCCAGTTCGGCCCACGCCTGCTCAGGAGCTTCATGCGTGACACCGGCACGCAAGTGGTGCTCGGTGCCTTCGTAGCCATCTTCGTCTACTCCATACTCGTGTTTCACGCCATCGATTCCACCGATTCCCGAACCTTCGTGCCCAGAATCTCGGTGACGATCGCGCTCCTTATGGCTGTCGGGGGACTGGGAGTACTCATCTACTTCATCCACCATGTCTCCTCGTCCATCCAGGCGGAGAACGTCATCGCTTCCGTCGGTCGGGACCTGGACCAGGCTATTGACGCCCTATTCCCAGGGGAAGGGGGTACTGCACGCCCCGCCCCCGTCCCTCCGGGCGCTGCTTCTGCCCCCAGGGGGCTCGACCGCCCAGGTCATCCCATCCCGGCAGCCCAGACCGGATACCTCCAGGCCGTCGATGACGATGCGCTGATGAAGCTGGCCAGACGAAGAGATCTGGTGCTGCGACTTCTGTACCGTCCTGGTGATTTCGTCGTCGGGGACAGTGACCTGGTCATCGTCTGGCCCGGGGACGCGGCCGACGAGGAGGTAATCAACCGCATCGAGGAGGCCTTCATCATCGGCGCAGCTCGGCTCCGCCTTCAAGACGTGGAGTTCGCCGTCGATCAACTGGTGGAGATTGCCGTGCGCGCCCTCTCTCCGGGCATCAACGATCCCTTCACAGCCATTTCCTGTGTCGACAGACTGGGTGGGTCTCTGGCCCGTCTGGCGGAGAGGGATATCCCGCCAGCGCACCGGTACGATGAGCACGGCTCCCTTCGCATGATCAACGATGCGGTGACGTTCGCCGGCATCGTTGATGCCGCGTTCAACCAGATTCGACAGAACGGCCGCTCCAGCGCACCGATCAGCATGAGACTGCTGGAGTCCATAGCCATCATCGCGGCCCGGGCTCAGACCAGCGAACAGCGGGACGCCCTGCGCCGGCAGGCCGACATGATCTGGAGCGGTTGCACCGAGGTCTTGCCCATGGAGGAAGACAGGGAGGATTTGGAAAGACGCTATCGCCTCGTCCTGGCAGCCCTCGGCAAGCATTCGAGCCCCGTTTCCGCCACGCTCGCTGACTCAGTCCCACAGTGAGCCGGCCAGGTCCGGTCTGACGGCCCGAGCCGACACCTGGATATGGACGCAAGGCAACTACGCTCACGCCAGCCCACAACTTGGGCTAGCGACGTGGCTTGGGCACCAGGGGCTGCTCGGCCCAGTCGGGCGGAAAGACGATCCTGCCCTCGCCGCTGAAGTACTGCCGCACCGGGAACATGTAGTATCCTTCTCCCACCACCGGGTCCGGAAGAGTCTCTGGGGTATATCTGTACTCGTCCATCACAATGCCCCCCGTGTAAGCCCATTGGCCGGTCTGGAGGTTCTCCCTTCCCCAGCGGTAGATGGTCTCGCTTGAGAGCTCGCCGTACTCGTTCAGAGCGCGCTGAGCGAGCTCGATAAACATGTTCGTCCCATCATAGGCTAGACCGGCTGCCGCCGAGCTGGGCTCAGCTGCCCAGCGCTCCCGGTAGCTCTCGGCAAACTGAAGCCCCTCCTCGGTGGCCCAGCCGGGAATCTGGTCGATCACGTAGTCCGACGCATCCCCCGTCAGCTGATACCATTCACCACCCCACCCCAGTCCATCGCCAATGATCATCGACTCCAGCCCGATTTCGTCGGCCTGGTTGATCAGAGCAGCGAAGGAGGGCATCGACGTGGTCGTAGCGGCGATCAAGGCCACGTCGCGAGCACGGAACTTGTTGAGGGTCGGCAGGAACTCGACCTCGTCGATCGACACATAGTCCTCGGCCACCGTCGTCCACCCTTCGGCCTCCAGCTGCGTCCTGATAGCATCCCCGAAACTCCGACCCCAGTGGGTGTCCTCTGCGCATATGGCCAGGTTCTTCTCATCGGGTGTCCACAATCCGCGGGCGATGGCGTCCTCGATGGCGTCGACGTAGGAGACAGTGAGGTCTTCAGCGACAGGCCACCCCTTGTTCATCCAGTAGCCGTACCTGTCCGGATCGGAGTGGAACTTCTCGTTCACCACCTCCGTGGCACCGAAAGGAAAGAGGTGAGGTATCTGATACTGAGCTGACACCTCCATGCAGGCGACGGCAACAGAGCTGTGCCAGTTGAGAATGGCGGCCTGTATGCCGTCCTCAAGAATAGCCGTCTCGTAAGCGACAGCGGCTATCTCCGGATCCGACTGAGAGTCGATCCAGACCAGCTCCACTTGATAGTCACCGATCTCCCAGTCCACGGCCTCGAAGGCCATCGTAACCGCGTTTCTGAACTCCTCACCCGTGCTCTCACTGGGGCCCGTATAGGGACCCAGGACCCCCACCCTCAGGACTCCGTCCGGCACCAAGACCTCCAGCTCCGGATCGTGGACCGGCGCCTCCACTCCGCAGCCCAGGATGCCGACGACCAGTCCCGTCAGGATGGTCAAGCACAACAAACGTCGCGTACGTGACATATCCATCTCATCCTCCTGTCTTGCTCCCTTCGTCTTCGCAGGTCGATCCCGGTCCTGCTATCGCTACCCCTCCATTATAGAGGGATCTTGGCTCGGATGACAGGGGCAGGAGCCTACCATTGTACACGTAACAGCTAGCGTATAGAAGATCTGTTATGGTCATAAAACTAGCGAACTGTACCCCTTGGCGGGCTGGGGACCGGATGACAACCGGGTTCCGCTGACGAACTCGCTCTATTCACCGACATGTCTCCGGCGCCGGTACAGCATGAGCACCCCGGAGACGACGAGCACAGCTCCAAACACTTGCTCCCCTGCAAGGCGCTCACCGAGGATTGCGTATGCGTACGCGGCGACTATCGGGATCTCGGCCATCGCCAGGATGGTCGCGACACTGGCCTGGAGGCGTCCCAGAGCGAAGGTATAGATTGAGAAGCCCCCGATAGTAGCCAGGCCGATCAGACCGATGAAGTAGAGAGATAGGGAGGTGGAGATCGACTCCGGCTGCGGGGTGATCACCTGAAAGGGCAGAAGCACCAGCGCTGCGAAGCCAAACCCGTAGGTCAGGATCGTGAAGGGGTTGTAGCTTGCCCGCACCTTCTTCATCAGCAGATTCCAGCCAGCATAGCTGACTGGCGTCCCCAGTCCGACGAGAAAGCCGGCCAGGGTGAGGTCGGTCTCGCCGACGACATTGACCCCCGACACGAACACCGTGCCCACGAAGGTCAGGACGACTGCACCAGCCTTCCGGTCGCTCAGCGGTTCGCGCCATATCACCCAGGCGACAACAGCCACAATGGCTGGCATAGCCGCCTGCTGAACTGTGGCTACGGCAGCGCCGTTCAAGAACACGGCCAGGTTCCAGAAGATATGGAAGACCCCGATGGCGAAGCCCAGCGCTGCCAACCAGATCAGCTCCTGACGTCTTATCTTCAGCCACGTGGGGCGCAGGAGACGCAGACCGACGAGAAGGACCACAAACGTAGCGAGATCGCGCCAGAAGGCCAGGGCCAGGGCCGAGACCTGCTGATCGGTCAGGATCAACTTCACGAAGAGGGCCGAGGTGCCCCAGCAAGCCGTTGCGACCAGCACAGCCAGGTATCCGACCGCATCCGAGTTCTGCTCTAACTGCCCAGCCGGGGCCGGCGACTCCGACATGCCCGCCTTCACTCCTGTCCCCACTCCTCCCCTCACCCTGTCAACGACCGGCGGCCAAGAAGAAAACCGCGGGCACCGCCTCACCGATGCAGGATCCCGCGTGCCGCTTCGGTCCGTCTGCAGGGGACACCGTTCCGACGTCTCCATTATAAGGGGAGCCGGTCGATAAGAACAGGGACAGAGGACACGAATTCGCACCATAACAGTTTTCCCGTCTCTCGCCTACACGATCTTCCCGCTGGACAACCCCCGGTTCGTGCGCTCGGAGGGTCACCCCGGCCAAAGACGGGTCTGATGCCAGTCGCACGCTCTGCCCCACGCGACGCGGGGCTCACTGTCTCACATCGGTAGACACTCGTGCGGTACCCTCGACCGTCATCAGACTGTATCGGTCGGTAAGCCACTAGAGTGTGGCTTGTTATGGTCAGATAGGGTGCTATAATGGGTGACGTGAGCAGCGAGACCACATATAAGTACGAACGCATCGCGGACGACATAGACCACTTGATCGAGTGCGGGGCCCTTCAGCCCGGCGATCGGATTCCGTCGGTCCGCCGGATGAGCCGAGCCCGGGAGGTGAGCATCTCGACGGTGCTCCAGGCTTACTACCTTCTGGAAGCGCGAGGGCTGATCAGGGCTCGGCCGCGCTCGGGGTTCTACGTGCGCAGCGATCTCCCCAGCAATCTGCCCGAGCCTGAGATCTCGACGCCAGACCCGGATCCCACCCAGGTTAGCATGCGGGAGCTAGTGTCCATGGTGGTCCTCAAGGACGCGACCAATCCAGCCTTGATCCAGCTCGGGGCTGCGCATCCGAACCCGGCGCTGGCGGCCACGGAGAAGCTAAACCGGACGCTGACCGTGGTGGCCCGTCGCATGGGAGACGAAAGCGGCCTGTATGACTACGCTCCGGGCTGCGAAGCCCTGCGTATGCAGATCGCGCGTCAGTCCCTGACGGCCGGCTGCAGCCTGTCCCCGGAGGACATCGTGATCACGTCCGGTTGCTCGGAGTCGGTGAGCTTCTGCCTCCGGGCCGTATGCGACCGGGGAGACACGGTCGCTATCGAGTCACCCATCTGCTTCGACACGCTGCAGACTCTGGAGGCCCTGGGGCTACGGGCCCTGGAGATACCGACACACCCCCGGGATGGGATCAGTCTGGAGGCCCTGCGATTCGCTATGCAGCACAACCCCGTGAGTGCCTGTCTCGTCATCTCGAACTTCAACAACCCCCTGGGAAGCTGCATTCCGGACCCGAAGAAGCGGGCCCTGGTCAGCCTCTTGGCGACGCAGGAGATCCCGCTGATCGAAAACGACATCTTCGGCGAGCTCTACTTCGGCGACGCCAGGCCCTCGGTCGCCAAGGCGTACGACCGTCAGGGCCTGGTCATGCTCTGCTCTTCTTTTTCCAAGACATTGGCCCCCGGGTATCGCGTAGGCTGGGTGGTGCCGGGGCAATTCCTGTCGACGGTGCGCTGGCTCAAGTATACGTCGAGCCTGGCCGCACCCACGCTCTCGGAGCACGCCATCGCCGAGTTCATGTCTAGCGGCAGCTACGCGCCCTATCTGCGTCGCACCCGTCGCGCGTACGAGCGCCGCGTCACATCGATGTCCCGCGCCGTCCGTCGCGCGTTCCCCGAGGAGACGAAACTCACGCGACCGAGTGGCGGGTTTCTTCTGTGGGTGGAGCTTCCGGAGGCCGTCGACTCTCTGGTGTTGTACGAACGGGCACAGGCGGCGGGCATTGCGATCACACCAGGGTACCTCTTCTCGGCCACGGATCAGTACCCGAACTTCATCCGCCTCAACGCGGCCAACTGGTCGGATGAAGCAGAGGCAGCCATCGACCGGTTGGGGCAGATCATCAGGCAGCTGGGCTGATAGACGGCCGACCGGTAGATCGCACCGCGCCGGTGCTTCGCCTGGCATCCCGGCCGGTGCATGGCAGCTGCCAGGTGCGTTACGCCCAATCCAGCCTACCCACTCACATCACCCAGCCACAGCCTCTCTAGCCCAGACCAGATGCTCCACCGCGACATCGTTGGGAACGGTACACCCCGCACCCACCATGAATCCCGTCGTTCCCATGGCGTTGATCGTCGCTCTCACCTCCGCCTCTATGGCGGCCCGCGGCCCGGTCACGATCGGACCTCGCTCATCGACCCCACCGATCACCGTCCGTCCAAGAAGAGCTTTCCCCTCGACCAGACTCGGGTTGTCGTGCTGCGGGCCCCAGTTCACCGCGTGCGCCGGGTAGTCCACGTACGCTGCCAGGCGCACGCTCTGCCCACAGATGTGGAGCAGGTTGAAGGTCGCACCGGCCTCCTGGGCTGCCTGGAGCACGACGAGATCGTGCGGCTGGATATGGGCCTGAAAGTGCTCCTCCGAAAAACGGTCTATCTCACTGCCCTGCGCGGAGAAGAACAGCCCGGCCGCGCCCGCTTCGATGCACGCCTGGCTGAACTGGGCGAGGCTCTCTGCGACCGCCGCCAGTCCCGCCGAGACGGACTCCGGATCCGCCAGCAGATGCTCCGTAACCTGACGGGCCGAGATGTAGTTACCGGTGGCGTACGGGTTGAACACCGTGGTGACGACCGGTACCTCGTCCCCAATGGCATCGAGAATCTCACGCAGGCCATCGAGTTGAGCCTGGTATGGCTGCGAGGAGATAGGCGCCGGCTTCACGCTACGCCAGTCCTCCGGCCTGCGGATCTGGTCGATGCCTATAAGGGCATATCGATTGTCGTTCATGACTTTCAGAAAATCCTGGTCGGCCCTTCGATAGTAATCAAGGTGAGCCTGAGCCATGGCGTGGCCCTCGACTCGGTCGGGCCCGAAGTGGAACCAGAAACTGGCCGGTACTCGATCGACCGGCTCTCCATTTAGGGCCGCTTGCACGCGCTCAATCTTGTTCATCCCTCACTCCTTTGACGGGTCCGTAGCTTTGATCGGCCATCCATTATACACAAACCCGCGATCCCGTGCGAACCGCGGACCGGCCAACGGTGGATCACGTTGACAAAGGGTCCAGATGTCGTAAGATGAGTTAGCATCCGCAGGTTCGGCACTGCCCTTTGAGGAGATAGCCAGATCCGGCTGTGGCGGCACTAGATTCGGCTTCTCGATCGCGGGGGACTGGGTCATAGAGAGCATGAAGACAGCACAGACGCGGGCCACCTACGCAGTGGACGCCAAGGCGAACCGGGTCAGCAGAGCGGGCGCCTATTGGGGGCTGATCAAGGGCCGTCAGACGCTGCTGCTGCTGGCCACCGGTGTGACCGGCTGGCTGAGCGCCGGGCCGAGCATCGGCGCCTTCACCGCCGGCCCCGCGGCCGCCCGCATGTTGACCAATGCACTGCTGCTGACGATCAGCCTCTTGGCAGCCATCAGTGGGGCCACGGCTCTCAATATGGTCCTCGACCGCGACATCGATGCGCGCATGACCCGCACGGCGAACCGACCAGTCCCCACCGGGCTGATCTCGCCAGCCCAGGCCACGCTTTTCGGCGGTGGCCTTGTCTCCCTGGGTCTGGGGCTCGGCCTGGTGATGGATGCCACATACGGGGGCATGCTCGCCGTCGGCGTGGTCTCGGATCTCCTACTCTACACCGTATGGCTGAAGCGGCGCTCCCCGTGGGCGATCCTCGTCGGAGGCATACCAGCTGGTATGCCGATACTGGCGGGACGAGCGTTGGGTATGGGGCGCGTGGATGCGGTGGGGCTGCTGCTTGCGCTCTCCATACTGCTGTGGATCCCCGCCCATATGATGACGCTGGCGATCCAGTACACCACGGACTACCAGCAAGGCGGCATCCCCACCTGGCCTACCGTCCACGGCTTCCACTCAGCCCGCCAATTGACGGCTTGTGCGAGCGCCCTGCGGACGGTCGCGTTGGTCACTGTAGGCTGGTATCTGCGCATCCCCGCTTACGGCCTGGGACTTTTGGCGTTATCCGGGGCAGTAATGCTCGGGCTTTCCCTCTGGTATGTCTGGCGACCCTCTCCCCGACGGAACCACCTTCTTTTCAAGTTCGCCTCTGTCGACATGCTCGGTTCCGTGATCATCCTGACCTTAGGTAGCATCCTGTCAGGGTGAGATCTGTGAGATGGAGGCGACGGTCAGGCCCCGTTCCGGGCGGTGGACCGTGTACCGCACCGCCGGTCTGCCCTCAGGTGACTTTTATCACAGACAGGCATCCCCTTTTCTGCTATAATATGGGTGAAAGGTGACTGCTATATGAGGACGACCTGGGTTGTACCGACAATCGACCGGGGCAAGTGCGATGGGTGTGGTCTGTGCGTCGAGAAGTGCCCGACCGGCGCTGTCGAGTTGAAGCCGGACGGTCCACTCATCGTACGGCCTGAGGACTGCACGTATTGCACAGACTGCGAGGGCGTGTGTCCCCGAGACGCCATCCGGTGCCCCTATGAAGTGGTCTGGGGCCAGACACCCGATGCGGGGTGACAGGAAGGGCCGGGTCGCAGGTTCGTCCGGCTGTCCAAGTGCGGAGTGAGGGAGTTGAGGGGGGCTTTGCTCCCTACAATATCAACCACTACCGAAAGAAGACCGGAGTTAGCAAAGACTGAATAGGAGATACGATGAGCGAGAAGGAAAACACCACGAGGGAGAAAGTTGAGGCCACGCTCGACCTGGTACGCCCAGCTCTGCAGGCGGACGGCGGCAATGTGGAGTTGGTAGATGTCACAGACGATGGCGTCGTTTCGGTTCGCCTGACGGGCGCCTGTGCCGGCTGCCCTATGTCGACGATGACCCTGAAGATGGGCATTGAGCGGACGCTTCGCGACCGCGTGCCCGAGGTCAAGCGGGTCGATTCCGTCCAAGGATAGGCTCCAGACCATGCGACGACAGATCGTACGCATCGACGAGACTCTGTGCAACGGTTGCGGCGCCTGCGTCGCGCCGTGCGCCGAAGGGGCCATCACGATGGTGAACGGCAAAGCACGGGTGGTCCGGGAAGAGCTTTGTGACGGGGCCGGATTCTGCATAGGCGTCTGCCCCACCGGCGCCCTGAGCGTCGAGATGCGTGAGGCGCCAGCCTTTGACCAAGGGGCCGCTGAGGAAGAGATGGCAGTACGCGAGGTGGCGATGATCGAACAGAGCTGCCACGTCTGCGACGCGGGTGAGGACAGCCGTGTCCTCCTCCCGTGCCGCACCGCCGGTCAGAGTCTTTGGGTCTGCACGCGGTGCCTGCCGCAGCTCATTCACGGGTGATAGAGATCCATAGGGAGGGAACGATGCAGGCCAGAACTATTCGAGAGGGCATTAGCTGGATGGGCGCTATCGACTGGGATCGGCGGCTCTTCGATTCCCTCATCCCGCTTCCCGACGGCACGAGCTACAACGCCTACCTGGTCCGGGGAACGGAGAGGAACGCGCTGCTGGACACCGTCGACCCCACCATGACCGATGTGCTTTTATCCCAGCTCGACGAGGTGCCCCGTGTGGACTACGTCGTGGCGCACCACGCGGAGCAGGATCACGCCGGGGCCATCCCGCAGGTGCTGAGTCGCTACCAGGAAGCTCGGGTGGTCACGACGCCCAGGGGGAAGCCGATGCTGATGGACTTGCTGCCTATCGCTGACGAGCGCTTCATCACCGTAGACGATGGGGAGACTCTGTCACTGGGCGATCGGACACTGGAGTTCATCCACACGCCCTGGGTCCACTGGCCAGAGACGATGTCGACCTATCTACGGGAGGACCACATCCTCTTCTCGTGCGACTTCTTCGGGTCCCACCTGGCGACGACCGATCTGTACGTGACCGAGGAGTGGCGTGTGTATGAGGCGGCAAAACGGTATTATGCCGAGATCATGATGCCATTTCGGCCCATCATCAGGAAGAACCTCGACAAGGTGGCGGAGCGCCGGCTCGACTTGATCGCTCCCAGTCACGGGCCCGTCTACGGTCGACCGGAGTTCATCCTCGATGCGTACCGCGACTGGGTATCCGACGCCCCCAAGAACGAGGTGGTAGTACCCTACGTTTCCATGCACGGCAGCACGGCGCAGATGGTCAACCACCTCGTAAGAGGACTGGCGGAGCGAGACACCAAGGTGCATCAGTTCGACTTGACCGTAACCGATGTCGGTAAACTCGCCATCTCCCTGGTGGACGCGGCGACCATCATCATCGGTACACCGACGGTCCACGTGGGCCCCCATCCACTGGCGGTCTATGCGATCCATCTGGCGAACGCCCTCCGACCGAAAGCACGCTTCGCCTCGGTAATCGGCTCCTATGGGTGGAGCAGCCGTGTCGCGGAGCAAACTGTGGAACGTCTGCCGAACCTCAAAGTGGAGTTCCTGGAACCCGTTCTGTGCCAGGGCCTACCGGGCGAGGAGGACTTCGCGGCGTTGGACCGTCTGGCCGATGCCGTTGCCCAATCGCACGCGGCCGACGGTCTGGTCTCGCAGGCAGCTGCACTGCCCGACTGCCAGACATGACACAAGGACACGGGTTCGATGCTAGACATCCACCTATACGGTAAGCTGCGCCGCTACGCGAAGGATACCCGCGCGAGCGCTCAGAGCGTCTTGCGGCTTGACCCGCGTTCGGACGAGACGGTTCGCAGCGTGCTGAGACGGATCGGCATAGACCCTGAGGCAGTGTGCCACGTCTTTCTCAACGGCACCATTGCCTTCACGCGGAACTCGATGGCGCCGTGGCTCCGCTATCAGGAGACGTATGGAGAGGGTCTCGATACCCCCGTGGGCGCCGGCGACAGGGTGGGGCTCTTTGCCCGCGACATGGCGCTCCTGGTCGTATAGCCAGGTCTAGCTGTTTCCGTGTGCCAGCACCGGTGGGGCGTAGAAAGGAACTGACGAGAGCAGGTGTACGACAGCTTTAGCGTTGACTACGACCGTTTCGTGGATTGGGAGGCCCGGCTTGCAGCCGAAATGCCCTTCCTCGAGCCACTGCTGCGTGCGGTCGGCGCCCACCGGGTGCTGGATGCCGCCTGCGGGACCGGAATGCACGCGATTGCCCTCGCCGAGCGTGGGTATCAGGTAGTGGGCACCGACTTCAGCGAGCGGATGATCGAGAGAGCCCGCACCAACGCCGTCCAGGCGCGTCGCACCGCAGCCGCGGTTCCCGCCGGAACCGTTCGCTTCTTGCCAGCCGGCTTCGGCCACTTGGCCGAGGCATTGGGGATCGGTCCTCGCCGATCCCCGATCGGGCAACTGGACACCTCCCGGTTTGACGCGGTCCTGTGCCTCGGCAACTCCCTGCCCCACGTCCTGACCCCCGGAGCTCTGGCGGCCACCCTTGCCGATTTCGCCTACTGTCTCCAGCCGAGGGGGGTGGTACTGGTCCAGAACCGAAACTTCGATGCCGTCCTTGCCGAGACCGATCGATGGATGGGGCCCCAGAGCCACCGCGACGGGGCCAATGAGTGGTTGTTCCTGCGATTCTACGACTTCGATCCCGATGGTCTCATAACCTTCAACATCGTGAGGCTTATGCGAGAGGGACACGGTGACTGGACCCAGCACGTGAGCGCCACCCGACTGTGGCCGCTGACGGAGCCCGAGCTAGTACCGGCGCTCGAGAGGACCGGCTTCGCCAGCCTCACCACGTACGGCGATATGCAGGGATCCCCCTTCGATCCCCAGACCAGCCCCAACCTGGTCATCGCGGCCTATTGGAGCACGGCGGAAGCCCACGGTGTTTCCGACCGGGGAAGCTTGCAGACCTAGCCCAGGAGTAGTGGCATCAGACACGAGGAGGAACAATGACGGAGAGAGTCGAGGGGCAGGAGGCGCGCAGAGAGAGATTGAAGCACATCATACGGCAACTACACGAAGGCAAGGCCGTCGAAGAGGTGAAGGACCAGTTCGCCGCCCTGTTGGAGGACGTTGGGGCGACCGATATCGCCGCCATCGAGCAGGAACTCATCGAGGAGGGCATGCCGGCCGCGGAGATTCAGCGGCTCTGCGACGTACACGTAGCGGTCTTCCGAGAGTCGCTGGATGAGCAGGAGCGCGCGGATTCTCTCCCGGGCCATCCCGTCTACACGTACTTGGCAGAGAATGCCGCAGCCGCGCAGGTGTTGGACAGGCTAGAGGAGGCTCTGGACCGCATGGAGGACGACTCCACGGGCCAAGGGCTTACGCGGGCGAGATCCTTGCTCGACGAGCTGCAGGTCTACGACAGACACTTCCTGCGCAAAGAGAACATCCTCTTCCCCTACCTGGAGAAGCACGGCTTCGAAGGGCCATCTAAGGTCATGTGGGGCATCCACGACGAGATCCGGGAAGGCTGGAAAGAGCTCGAAGATATCCTGAGTGAGGGACCCGGAGAGGATCTCCAGGCGTTCCAGAAGCGGATCGACGCGGTCTTCCGCCCTCTGGCCACAGCCATCCGTGAGATGTTCTACAAGGAGGAGAACATCCTGTTTCCGACCGCGCTGGACAAGTTGAGTGGTGAGGAATGGTGGCAGATTCGTACGCAGGGGCCCGAGATCGGCTACTCCTACGTCTCGCCCGGTCACGAGTGGCCGCCGAGGGAGACCGCCCTTGAGGAGGTCTGGGGGCTCGATCGAGGCGAGAAGTCCGCTGACGAGAGCTTACTCCACCTTGACACCGGCTCCCTCACCCCGGAGACGGTCAATCTCGTCCTGAACCACCTGCCCATCGAGATAAGCTTTGTCGATACCGAGGATCGCGTTCGGTACTTCACCCAGATGGGGGATCGCATCTTTCCACGCTCGCCAGCCGTCATCGGGCGCACAGTGCAGAACTGCCATCCCCCGGACAGCGTGGACCGTGTCGAGGAAATCCTCGACCACTTCCGGTCCGGCCGGCGGGACGTCGCCGAGTTCTGGATTCAGATGAAGGGACGGTTCATCCACATCCGCTACTTTGCCGTGCGCGACGGGCAAGGGGAATACCGGGGAACGCTGGAGGTAGTGCAGGATGTCACCGACATCCGCAACCTGGAAGGAGAGAAGCGGCTGCTAGGCTAAGGGCAATTGTGATACCCAGCCCCAGACCGGGCCAGCAGCTGCTGAAGATGCCCTCCAGCGTGGGGCCCGGTTGATACGCCCCACCCATCGGTGGTGGGTTCTGCCCTTTGCTTCGAGGCGCGCTGAGCTGGTGCGCTGTTGGGCGCCCTGCTCCCAATATCCGGCCCTGCAGGACAGGGCGCTCTCGTTCATCTTACCCTGCCCGGCGCACAGTGCACGAGTGACCTTGCCACTGAACGTTGCCCACGAGGGCTAGCAAGCATATGGAAGGGCCGATGCAGATTCTGGCCATCATCACAGGTGAATACGGACGACGACACGTCGAGAACATCCGGGCCCACGCTCCCGGCGACTGGGTGATCCACGTGTGGCATGCTCCCTCCTTCTATCCGCCGGTCATCGACTACCCGGAGGACCATCTACCGGAATCACTACCAGGGGAAACAGAGGGTATCGCCCTGGTCCTTGCCTTCGCTGAGCATCGAGGCGTGGCGGAGCTCCTGCCGGAGATCGTCCGAAGGACCAACGCCAGAGCCGTGATCGCGCCCGTGGATCGGGAGGAGTGGCTCCCTCGAGGTCTCGCGCGCCAGTTGCGCTGCTGGTTGGGAGAGATGAACGTAGCCTGCGTCACGCCCAAGCCACTCTGTACGCTGACCGAGACCCACTACAACGTAAGACGCCATCGCGCTGCCTACGAAGAGCCCCTGATCGCGGCCTTCGCGCGCCACTTCGGACGGCCGGCCTTCGACATCGTTGTCGACCCCGAAACTGGCGATATGGCCCAGATCACGGTGACTCGGGACGCCGTGTGTGGGTGCGCGCGCTACGTGGCCCAGGAGCTGCTCGGAGTTCCCGCGGGCGACGCCGAGCGGCTGGCTGGCCTCCTCCACCATCATTACCCCTGCCTGGCTAGTATGGGCGTGGACGACGATTTCG
>SKLM01000336.1 GCA_007123205.1 Thermoflexales bacterium | reverse complement strand
GTGTGGGCCACCTCCGGATGGAACTGCAGACCATAGATGCCCCGGGCCAGGTGTCCCATCGCCGCAATCGGGGCGTTCGCGCTGCGCGCCAGCACATCGAAGCCCCTGGGCACCGCCTCTACTCGATCCCCATGCGACATCCAGACCCTGAGCTGGCTGCCTTCACGCCGCAACCCCTCGAAGAGTGGGCTCTCAGGTCCCACAAGCTCCACCTCGCACGATCCATACTCGTTTCGAGCAGCCCGAACCACCCGGCCGCCCAGATGATGCGCCAACAACTGCATGCCATAGCAGATGCCTAGAACCGGCACCTGCTGTGCCAGGACGTAGTCTGGGAGGTGGGGCGCATCAGGGGCATATACACTCGACGGTCCTCCGGACAGGATGAAACCCCGTGGATTCAAACGCAGGACAGTCTCTATCGGAGCATCCCACGGGTGCAGCTCGCAGTAGACCTTGGCTTCTCGTACCCGCCGAGCGATCAACTGGCTGTACTGAGAGCCGAAATCGAGGACGACGATGGCATCACGACTCACACTCATAGTTCCGCCTCACCAGGGGACTGTCCACCGTATCTGGGTTCACACCCCAGCCGCCCCACCCTCAGAACAGGACCAACCGCCCAGGCCTCGCACGTCTGGGCCGTCATCCGGACGAACCTCGGAAGCGCAGTGGCACCCGCGACGATCCATCTCCGCCTTTCATCACCCTATTCCTTTCCTGACGCCAGCGCCACCGACACTCCACCGGACCAACGTTGCCCGCCTAAGCCAGCCTGATCTCACCATCGCTCACGTCTTTGACCACAGCCAGCGAGACGATGGGGACCCCAAACGCTTCCAGCTCCTTACGCCCCTCTTCATACGCCTTCTCAATGACTGTCCCAATCCCGACCAACTCCGCGCCTGCATGCCGAACCAGTCGGACCAACGCTGAGATAGTGGCCCCCGTGGCCAGGAAATCATCCACCACCAGCACGCGGTCGCCCCGCCCAAGGAACTCCGTCGAGACCATGAGGAAGACATCTCGCCCCTTGGTGTGCGAGGGAGCGATCTCGACAAACACAGGGCCCGTCATGGTGACAGGCCTTGTCTTGCGTGCATAGACCACGGGCACTTGCAGCACTTGGCCTGTGGCGAGTGCTGGCGCTATCCCGGAGATCTCAGCTGTAAGGATCTTGTTGGCTTTCGCGTCATTGAAGCGGCAGGCCATCTCCTGGCCCACCTCCACCATCAGCTGCACATCGATCTGATGGTTGATGAAACTGTCGACCTTGAGAATTCCCCTTCCCAGGTCTCTACCCTCGGCCAGAATTCGCTGCTTCAGTTCCTCCATGGGCCCCCCTCATCACCACAGCATCCGTATGGTCCGGCGGCAACGGCCAGGCTCACCACGAGCCCCAGTTGCACAGTACCCATTCTACATAACACATTGATACCTGACAAGCGGCCCAGTCGGTCCGGCGGGGATAACTAGCGTCCCCGGGGGTAGGGGGAGTTCTCCACGCGCGTTAGCGCACCACGAGGGATGGAAGTAGCTGTCGCAGGCCAGGCCCGGTCCCCTCTCCCCGGGGGGAGAGGCTGGGTGAGGGGGAGCTCTCTCAACACGACCCTCCAGTCAACCCGCCCAGCCGGCCATCACCTCACTCCAGCACTTTCCATTCACACCTGCCGGTAATCGCTTCGAAGGCGGGAGAGACCACCATCCCTGCGGCACACCTTGGGGAGTCCATCACAGATCCGGCTCTCTCAGGGCAGCCCGGCGGCAGCATACTCTCACATGCCAAGAAAGGCACAGGTGCCAGCCCCCTTTGGCGGATACCCGCGCAGGAAGAACACCCTTGTCGCTCTCGCGCCCAATCTCACCAACGTGAAGGCCAACCGTCGGTCGCCCCGCAAGTAAGACCGGTAGATTCCTGCGGCCTGGGCCGGAGTGCGCTTGACAACTCCCTGGCAATCGATATAATGCCATTGACAACTGAAAACTCATCTTCGGGGCAGGGTGAAATCCCCGACCGGCGGTAAAGTGAGCCGAACGCTCACTGAGCCCGCGAGCCGCGTAAGCGGCCGATCCGGTGACGATGGCACAGCCACGTAAGCCGGGGCCGACGGTGAAAGTCCGGAGGGAAGAAGATGACGCGCGTTGCAAGTTGCAGTGGTAGGAGTCTGTGCCCCGAAGCCTTGATGGGACTTCGGGGCTTTTTCGTTGGGTGGCCTCGCGTGACCATCAACCACAAACGGTCTCTGCTGGGAGTGGTATATGGGTCGGAAACAACTCACGCGGATCGGTCTGACACTGATCAGTTTCGGCGTGTTCCTGGCGGTCTGGCAGGCTGTCGTGCACCTCGGCGGATACCCCGCCTTCATCCTCCCGCCCCCGCAGGCGGTGGCCCAGCGGCTGGTCAGCTTGGTGGCCAGCGGGACACTCTGGCGCCACGTGCAAGTAACCCTGAAGGAGATACTGGCGGGGCTGGCGCTGGGTGCGGTGTCGGCCACGGTGCTCGGCTACCTGTTGGCCCACTCGCCAGTCGCGGAGCGGCTGCTGACCCCCTATATTGTCGCCTCCCAGTCGGTCCCTACCGTCGCCATCGCGCCTCTCCTGGTCATCTGGTTCGGAACCGGGCTGCTGTCCAAGGTCCTGGTGTGCGCCCTCATCGTCTTCTTCCCCATTCTGGTCAATACCGTGGTGGGTCTACGCTCCGTCAGCCAGAACCTGCGGGATTTGATGCGGACGCTCCAGGCCAATCGCTGGCAGATGCTCTGGATGTTGGAGGTGCCCGCGGCCCTTCCCACCCTCCTCGCCGGTCTGAAAGTCGGGGCCACCCTGGCTGTCATCGGCGCGGTGGTCGGCGAGTTCGTGGCGTCGGATCGCGGCGTCGGCTACTTGCTGAAGCAGGGGCAGCAGCTCTACGATACCCCTTTGATCTTCGTGGGAATAGGCACCCTCGTGGTGATGGCCCAGGCTCTCTATGGCATAGTCGCCCTGGCGGAGCGGGGATTGCTCCGCTGGCAGAAGCACTAGACTCGAGTTCAGGAGATGTAACATGAAGAGAATACTGATCAGCTTCGCTTTGCTCGCGCCGATCGTACTGGCGGCGTGCGCATCCGGCAGTGGCCCGGGGCCAACACCCCAGCCGACCGAGATTCGGTTGCCCATGGGATTCGTCGCCAACGTCCAGTTCGCCCCCTGGTACGTGGCGTTGGAGAAAGGCTACTTCGCCGACGAATCTATCGAACTCACCTTCGATTACGGCTGGGAGACCGACGGCGTCCGGTTGGTCGGTTCCGGCGAGTTGCCTTTCGCTATCGCCAGCGGGGATCAGGTCATCCTGGCCCGATCCCAGGGACTCCCAGTGACGACCGTCACCAATTGGTTCCGGCGCTTCCCCGTATCTATAGTGGCTCTGGCGGAGAGCGGCATCGAGCAGCCCAGTGACCTCGCCGGGCGGAGAGTGGGTATCCCGGAGACCTTTGGGGCAAGCTACATCGGTTGGCGGGCCTTGGCGGCCCAACACGGCCTGGGTGAGGGCGACGTCCAGCTGGAGGTGATCGGCTACACCCAGCTGGCCAACCTGATCGAGGGCCGGATCGATGCAGCGGTCGTCTACGCCAACAACGAGCCTGTGCAGCTGGAACAGATGGGCCACCAATTCGTCGAGTTTCTCGTGGGTGAAGACGTAGCTCTGGTCTCGAACGGTATCATCGCCAATGAGACCATCCTTGAAGAGAAGCCGGAGCTGGTGCGCGCCTTCATTCGCGCCTTCCTGCGGGGCGTCAGAGACACCCTGGACGATCCCGAGATGGCCTTTGATATCTGCATGAACTACGTCGAGGGGCTGGAGGACAACGTGGAGATCCAGCGCGCGGTCCTGAACGCGACCATTCCCTACTGGGCCGCTGAGCGGTTGGGTGAATCTGAGCAGGAGGCCTGGAAGAACACCGTGGCGGTCATGGAGAGTACCGCACTCCTCCAGCAGCCGCCGGAGCTCGACGAGATGTTCACCAATGCGTTTCTGCCGGAGTGATACAGCTCAGACAACGGCCGGGCAGACCCGGTGGGGCCGTGCGGACCCCGTCCGCCGGCAGGGCCAGGACTCCCGTGGACCCTACGATGCGTAACGGCGAACCTCTGCTTCGGGTGGACGGACTGAGTCTGTCCTATCGGAAAGGCGACGGTCGGCTGCCCGTGCTGGATCAGATCAGGTTTGACGTGCAAGAACGGGAGTTCCTGGCCCTCGTCGGGCCCTCCGGCTGCGGTAAGACAACGCTGCTCAAGTTAATCGCCGGACTGGTACAGCCGACCGCCGGGGAGATCCATCTCGGCGGCAAGAGGGTGAAGCGGCCCAGTCGGAACGTCGGATTCGTCTTCCAGGAGCCCACCTTGATGGGCTGGCGCACCGTCGAGGCCAACGTCACCCTTCCCCTCGAGCTTGACGGCGGCAACAGAAAGAGAGCAAGAGAGGAAGCTCAGGCACTCCTGGACTTGGTCAGGCTGACCGGGTTCGAGGATGTGTATCCAGCACAGCTCTCGGGCGGGATGGCCCAACGGGTAGCCCTGGCCCGGGCATTGGTCCATGATCCGCAGCTTCTCTTGCTGGATGAACCCTTCGGCGCCCTCGATGCGCTGACCCGAGAGCGGATGGGACGGGAGTTACTCCGGATCTGGCAAGCCCGTCGCAAGACAGTGGTGATGGTCACCCACTCTGTGCCGGAGGCCGTGCTCCTCGCCGACCGCGTCCTCGTGCTGGGGCCACGGCCCGCTTCCATCATCGCTGAAGTACCCGTGAACCTACCCCGCCCCCGAACAGAGGGGATGCAAGAGACCCCAGCCTGCTCCCAGGTTGCTCGACGTGTCAGGGAAGCCCTCGAACAAGTCGGCCTCCAGTAGCCCCAACCCCTCCCCCACCGCCCATCCCGCGGCCACCCCTCTCCCCCGGGCCTTTACTCCTCTCCCCCGGGGGGGAGAGGCTGGGTGAGGGGGGAAACTCCCCACACCAACCACCACCAAGCCCGACCGTTGACGAGGCGTACACCCTCTGATATAATCATCTCAGGGTCAGGCCGCATTCCGCAGGAGAGGGCTTGCTCGGTGGGTGATCACAACACAATACATCACAAAGCGCGCAGATACCTACGTTCCGCCACCCCGTGGTTGTCCCCCGGGGTGGGAATCAAGCGTTGGCTCCTGGCTCTCGTGGCGGGCGTCGCCCTTTTAAGTCTAGGACTGAGCTTCCTCCTCCGCGAGCTCTATCCCCTCCCAATCATCTTCCGCTACCTTACCCTTCAGTTCATCCCTCGGGGACTGCGCGCGGGGATCTTCGTCCTCGTCGGGCTTAGCGGCGTCGTGGCCGGAATCGTAGGCCTCAATCGGTCGCTGCTCAGGCCATTTGTCAACCCCGACTGGGACACCCTGATGAGCGCTTATCGGCGCTACCATCGCCGAGAACGCGGGCCCAGGATCGTCGCCATCGGAGGAGGGCACGGCCTCGCCACGCTACTGCGGGGGCTCAAGGAACACACTTCCAATCTCACCGCCATAGTGACCGTGGCCGATGACGGGGGGAGCTCTGGCCGGCTGCGACGGGAGCTCGGCGTTCTCCCGCCCGGCGACTTCCGCAACTGCATCGCCGCCCTAGCCGATGACGAGGCGTTGATCACGCATCTCTTCCAGTACCGTTTCGCGAACGGCAGCGGCCTCAACGGACACACCCTTGGCAACCTGTTCATCACCGCCATGGCGGAGATGGCGGGGAGTTTTGAGCAGGCGATTCTGGAATCCAGCCGGGTCCTGGCCGTGCAGGGTCAGGTTCTGCCGAGCACTCTGCACGACGTCAGGCTCAACGCTGAGGTCAGACCGATGCCCGAGGCCGAGAGTGAAGAGTGGATCCCACACAGACTGAACCGGGTGAGGGGAGAATCGAGTATTCCTGACGCGCGGGGCATCATACAGCGCGTCTACCTGGATCCAAGCGATGCGCCGGCCTACCCCGGTGCGGTGCGAGCGCTTTTGAACGCCGATCTCATCGTGGCCGGGCCAGGGAGCCTGTACACCAGCGTCCTCCCCAACTTGCTCGTTCCCGAGATAGCGGAGGCCGTGAAGCGCAGTCCCGCGCGCAAGGTCTACGTCTGCAACGTGGCCACCCAGCTGGGGGAGACGGAGGGCTTTTCGGTCGCCGACCACGTCGGTGCCATAGAGAGACATGTCCAGTGCCACCTCTTCCCCCTCGTCCTGGTGAACGACAACCTGGAGCTGGCCATCGAGAGCTCTGCCGGCGTTGACCTGGTTCCGCCGGACGTCCCGCCCGATTGGCCATACCGCGTGACGACGGCGGACCTGGTCGACAAGACCTGTCTCTGGCGTCACGACAGTCACAAACTGGCGCGCGCGTTGCTGGGTCTGATTGGGAACGACGGGAGCCGCTCCGAGGGGTAGGTCCTCGGAGAACTGTGTGGGTCGACGGCTTTCTGTGAAGACGTGGATGACCTCCTGCCAGTTGGGAGAAAGGGGTGAGCGAGGACTCTGTCTTATGGGCAGGTGACCCTCGGATTCCAGCACCTCCGTGACGTATCGTATCAGCGCGGCAGGCAGACTAGACAGAAGAACGCAGCGCCCGAATGCAGCGAACCAGCCGCCTATGGCGCGGTTGTCGTAATAATACTGAGGAACGAGCGGATAGTGGTGTCACTCGGTGACGGATCTGCGGGTAAGCTCAACAAAGAAAGGAGACACACCATGGCTAAGGTAGCAATCAACGGATTCGGACGGATCGGTCGCGCTACATTCAAGATCATCCTGGACACCCCAGAGCTTGAGCTGGTGGGGGTTAACGACATAATGCCGCTGGACAACCTCGCCTACCTTCTGAAGTACGATACAGTCTACGGAAGATACGAGAAGAGCGTGGAAGTCGGTGACGGAGCCCTTATCGTGGCCGGCGAGGAGTACAAATTCTTCGCCGAGAGGGATCCGGCCCAGCTCCCGTGGGGCGAGCACGATGTAGACATCGTCTTCGAGTGCACCGGTATCTTCCGGACCACAGAAGGCCTGGAGAAACACCTGGAGGCTGGCGCCAAATTCGTCATTCTCTCTGCTCCCGCTAAGAGCGCCGGCGTTCCCACCATCGTCCATGGCGTCAACGTGCCGGAGGACGAATCGGTTCGCTATCTGTCGTGCGCCAGCTGCACCACGAACTGTATCACGCCCGTAGTGGAGGTGATGGGGCGCCGGATCGGCGTGGAGAAGGCCATCATGACGACGATTCATGCCTATACATCCACCCAGGCGATCGTCGATGGCCCACACTCGAGCTTCAGAAGGGGCAGGGCAGCTGCCGCCAACTTCGTACCGACCTCCACCGGCGCGGCCATCGCCACCACCAAGGTTCTTCCGGAGCTTGAAGGCCGCTTCGACGGAGTGGCCGTGCGCGCACCGATTCCGGTAGGCTCCATCTCCGACATCATCTTCGTGACGGAGCGGGATACGTCGGTCGATGAGGTCAATGACATCTTCCGGGAAGAATCCGCCACGGACAAGTACCAGGGCATCCTGGGCGTTGCAGAGGACCCCATCGTCTCCTCAGACATAATCGGTGACTCTCACGCATCCATCGTCGACCTCGAGATGACACAGGTGGTCGATGGGACCCTGGTCAAGATAATGAGCTGGTACGACAACGAGTGGGGCTTCACCTGTCAGATGGTTCGGGAAGGGGTGAGGGTCGCCGGGACCCTGTAGGCCGCTCTCGCGGGCGGAACGGTGTGCTTCAACCGAGCCTGACAGGGGACTCTCCCGAAGTCAGTCTACTCAGACCCCGGGAGTAAGTGAGGTCTTCTGCGAAGACCTCACTTACTCGTCTGTTTGGCATAGAAGGAGGTTCAATGAAGAAGAAGACCATTCGCGACGTAGATCTGCAGGGGAAACGCGTCCTCATTCGTGTAGACTTCAACGTGCCGCTTAGGGACGGGCAAATCGCTGACGACACACGCATCCAGGCCGCCCTCCCCACCATCCGGCACTTGCTCGATCAGGATGCGGCCGTGATCCTCATGTCCCATCTGGGCCGTCCCAAAGGAGCCGTGGTTGACGAGTTGAGGATGGATCCGGTAGCGGCGCGTCTGTCGAAATTGCTGGATCGACCGGTCTCCAAGCTCGACGACTGTGTCGG
>SKLM01000201.1 GCA_007123205.1 Thermoflexales bacterium | reverse complement strand
CTGACGCTAGCTCCGCCCCCTGACGCTAGCTCCGCCCCCTGACGCTAGCTCCGCCCCCTGACGCTGGCTCCGCCCCCCAACACTGGCTCCGGGCGGGTCTGTGACCCGCCCGCTACTGGAGGCAGTCCACCTCATCCACCGTCGCCCTTCGATCAGCTTCCGTAATCCCGCCTCAACCCACACAAACGGGCCCGACTGCTTTGGGCACCGCTGGTCGCGAAGACTATCGGCGTCTCTCGAACAGGTAGTGCGAGACCAGGTACTCCCGTCCCTGACGCAGACCCCAGGTCTCCTCACACGCCATGAAGAACAACCGCCAGTTGACCAGCCAGCGTTTCTCCTCACTGGGGCCGTAGGTGCGCCGCAACACCTCTCGCACCGCCGGCTCGTGACGGTCCAAGTTCTCCAACCACGCGCGCAGCGTCCGGGCGTAGTGCGTCCCGCTCAGGCGCCAGTGGTCGATCACGAGCAGATCCCGCTGGAAGTGGAGCAGTAAGTCGTCCGATGGCATCGTGCCACCGGCGAAGAACGTCTGGGCCATCCAGTCATCTGGATCATCCGCCTCGAATTCGTACGCAAAGGCGCGATGGCTGAAGATGTGCACGAAGAGCCTCCCGCCGGGCCTGAGCAGCGCCGCAATCTCCGCCAACAAACGTTCGTAGTTCTTCATGTGCTCGAACATCTCGATGGAGATGACCCGGTCGAAGCTGCGGTCGATCTCCAGTCGGTTCACGTCGGCTACCAAGGCTTCCACATTCTCGAATCCTGCGTCGTGGGATCGCTGTCTGATGTACCCGATCTGCGCCGGCGAGTTCGACAATGCCACCACGTGGCACGTTGGGTACCGCTCCGCGATCCACAGGGAGAGGGACCCCCATCCGCACCCCAGGTCGAGGATGTGCATCCCGTCCTCCAGCTCTGCCCGGGCGCACGTCAGGCGCAACATGGCTTCCTCTGCCTCATCGATGGAGCGAACACCATCGGGCCAATAGCAACAACTATACTTGAGACGTCTTCCCAGCACGAGGCTGAAGAAAGCGGGATCCACCTCGTAGTGTTGCTGGTTAGCGTCGTCCGTGTGAATGGCAATGGGACTCTGTCTCAACCGGTCGATGAGCACGCGACGCTCAGCCTCCCGTTGCTCGACACTGGACCGGTACCGTCGTCTTGTGCTTCTGGTCAGTGTGAGCCGGAGCCCGACCCGTATCAGCCAGTCGGGAACGTAGTTAGTCTGCAGTAATCCAATAATCCCCATCAGTTACGCCTTCCCAGCGCTTGGGCATCCGATCGGTCTCCAGGCGGTTGACCGGTCCAGGTGCCCTCGCCCGCGCTGTACAACCGGGCCAGGGGGCGTCGTGGTGACCATCGCTGCTGCTCAAGGCCCCTTGGTCCCGCACGGCTCATCAGCTCCCTGCTGGCTCCTCCGCAGTGCAATCCCCTTCCTCCGTGAGCCAACGGCTCAGGATCTGCAGAGCGGCTCCCACGGCACGAGCACGGTGGCTGATGCGGTTCTTCGTCTCCCTCGGGAGTTCAGCCATCGTGCACCCCAGTTCGGGGAGGTAGAAGATCGGATCGTACCCGAAACCACCCTCACCGGCTGGCTCGTAAGCGATCACTCCCTCGCACACCGCTTCTGTGTGGCGGACCGCCCCTTCGGGTGAGACGATGACGATCAGGCAGCGGAACCGAGCGGTGCGCTGGTCCCACGGGACGCCCCTGAGATCCTTGATAAGGGCCCGTACCCGATCAGCGTCGCTTCCGGGAGCGTACCGGGCGGAGTGAACCCCCGGCGCCCCCTCCAGCGCATCCACTTCCAGACCGGAGTCGTCGGCAACGGTAAGCAGGCCAGAGGCGGAAGCGTAGGGGCGGGCCTTCTTCAGAGCATTCTCGGTGTATGTCGTGCCGTCTTCTCGGACATCCAGCGAGATCCCCACATCGTCGGGAAAACAGATTGCTGCCTCCAGCGGAGCCAGAAGCTCTCGGTACTCCCTCTTCTTCCCCGGGTTTTGTGTGGCGACCAAGAGGATCGACCGCCCCTGTGGGCTCTGAACCATACTCGGCTTTCCTCCCCGCGGTCTAGCTTCCGCCTTAACAGACTACGCTCGATCGAGCAGTTGCCCTGTGGCTCTCCCGAACAGCTGCTCTCTTCAAATATAGGCAACGGTCGTAGCCAGGAACCTCCCTCTCCGCGGCGAACCTCAAGAGACTCGGTTTGCGCGAGCATCGCAGTCGGTCTCTTCGCCATGCGGCACTGTCCATCATACGCCGACGTCATCTCGCAGTCCAGTCTGTCCGAGTTGCCAGGTGCTCTGGTGGACATACGTGGGCCGGCGATTATCCCTTCAGCCAATGACGGAAGCGACAAGAGGAACCGCGGGAGCGGGAACCTGCACACCAGCATGGATGCATACAACACCTGGCTCCGCACATCGTCAGCCCGTCTTGCAGAGGTGGCACAACCTTTACCCAAAGCCCATCATCCGCCCCAACACAGGAGTTCTCTTCTCGATGGCCCTTTGCGGACAGGCCTCGTGACAGCAGTAGCAGCGGATGCAGACATCGTAATCATAACGCGGGGGGCGCCGGCTGCCGTCCATAAAGCGGACGGCCTTCTCCGGCACAGGACAGGCCTCCACACAGCGCCCGCATCGGATGCATCTACCCTCATCGATGGAAGGTCGAGGGAGGAAGAGCTTCTTGGTGAGGCTGTACCGCGCGTAGAAAGGATAATTCGAGACGGGTTTGCGGACGACCTGGAAGTTGTGGGCAACGAATTCCTCCAGGCTGTCGCCAACCAGATCAATCTCGCCTCGGTGGTGGCGGCCGAGTCCGCGCTGCTGACCGATCACGTTCGTCGGCACGAACCTCGGATCCATACCCACCAGGCCACAGAACACACTGTCGACGGCGACCGGATCCTCGGACAGGATCAAGGTCCGCATAGGGCGCGGGTCGCCGCCCCGCGGGCCGTTGCCCTCCATGGCGACCACCCCATCCATGACGTGGAGGCGGGGTCGGAGGAGGAGATTGAGCTCGACCAGCAGGGTGGAGAAGTCTGTCAGGTCCTGAAAACGGACGTGATAGAGCGCCTTACGGGGTCCGGGGACACAGCCAAGGAGGTTCTTGACGGCACCTGTGATGCGTGTGAGCTGGTGAGTCTTCATCTTTGGGAGGTTGACGATGCCATCGCACTCGTAGACCGGGTCGGCGATGGGAAAGCCGGACACCAACTTGCTACCGGGATTCTCCATGCGGCGACCAGTGGAGAAGCCAACGAACTCAGCTCCGCTGTGGACTGCGGCGTCAAGGAGGCCCGCGCGGTCTGCGGCGTCGGCGGGACGCTCGTATCCGGGGGAGTCTCCGAAGCAGACCGCGCCACCGCCCTTTCGGAAGAGCCGAATGCACCCGGCCAGTACTGAGGGATGGGTGGTAACCACTTTCTCCGGAGGCTCACCAGCCAGGAGATTCGGTTTGAGGAGTAGGCGCTCGCCAGGCCTCACGAAACGGTCAAGTCCGCCGAGCAACTCGACCCCGCGGCTCAGCGCGTCGTAGACAGTGTCCGGATCATAAGTCTCGCACCGTACCACGGCAACGGTGGATCGCTCCATAGCTCCCTCCATCTGCGGTGGCGTTCCAGCCTGGAGCTTGGATGCCCGCGCCATAGGCCGGACCTACCTCCTGCTACACAGAGACGACACTTCGGCCCGCTGGCGGCAAGGCAGCTCTCTGTGCCGCCGGGCATCCATCGGTCAACCCGGCGACGGTCACGGCGCTAGGTGCAACGCGCCTCTCCACACCTTCGGAAGACTCGTTGGGGTGATACGCCCCTGGCGATCGAGATCAGGACGAGGGTATGGCCCCTTGTCCTGCTGGCTCATCATTGGTTCTTGCGATATGGTACCCCGATATCCCCGATGGCACAACGCACAGTAGGGCCTGTGGCGTTGTTGGTTAGGTGGGGCCGTCGTCGGATGGAGTGACACGGCAATCGCACGTGACTTCTGGGAAGCTCAGTAAGAGGATTGATCGGAGGTGTGACGATTTCCTCCTGCTGCTGGGCGCGTCGGTATGCTTCGTCGTGGGGTTATTCAGATCCTCCTCCTGCTTTGTCCTAGCTTGCTGATCTGGGAACTGGCACCCGGTAGCCCCCCTGGGTGCTAGAGGAAGTCGGATCAGCAGGGGCAATCCGTCTCTTGCCCCATCGGAGTTGGCCGGAGTCTCCAGATGACCCAGCCATCCGCTCCCTCTCCACTGCTCTCATGCCCGATCCCGGGAACGATGCGAACGTTGCTTGCGGAAGCCAGAAAGCAGGCTATCATCCATCTGGCACCGATCCTGCCGTTGGCGCAGAGGAGAAGTGTCCAGAGATAGCCACCCGGCGATGGTGGCTGCCGACCTCTCTACGATGGGCTGTCAGGCAGACGCCAGATCCGGGCGAGCTCATCCCTCGGTGTCACAGTCACACTCGTCGTGCGCAGCAGTCCAACGTGCGCGTCTGGACCACTATGAGGTCGATAGACCAACGAAGCCCGGCATCGCTGGGCAGTGATCCCGAGCCAACCATGGCGCTAACCTGTGTTCGTCAACCCAGACACTACTCAGAACGGAAGAGATCGCCCCAGCCCACGACGCCTGGGTCGTCACGCGCACGGGCCTTGGAAGCGCAGCGGCTTGGGCGACTGGTAATCACGCTGTCGTCGCTGCCGCCCTGCTCCCAGCCCGGTCCGATCTGCCAGGTGCCGACACGTAGCGACGGCACAAGGGTCGAGCGCCTGTTCCATCTCCACCCGGGGAGAATCCGAGCCTCGCGGTGCCAGCCGCCGGAATCCCTCGCCCCCGGGGGAAGAGGGTTAGGGGGAGGGGGGGCCTTAGCTTCGAAACCCCGCCCTGTCCTCCTTCCGGGCAGGCTGCGGGCGGCGCGAGAAGCAGCACGTTCAGTGGTATGGAGAGGATCAGTGGAGCACACACCCTACTCCATCTTGATCACCCGCAGTCTGTAATGGACCAGAAGCCTTGAGCCAGGGTCCACGCAAGATACGACATGATGCGACGAATTCGACCTCCGGAGAACGAACCTATGCAGAAGATTGAGGCGGTCATCCTCGACATGGATGGTCTGATGATCGACACGGAGCGATTTGCCCGAGAAGCTTGGCGACAGGCGGCCTCTGAAGTCGGTTACACGATAGACGAAGCCCTGCTCACACGCACCCGGGGAAGGACCCTGGAGGATGGGAGGACCATCCTGTTGGATGCCCTGGGACAGGGTTTCCCCTATGCCGAGGTCCGCAGCCGTCGCGATGCCTACGTCCGGGAGGCTCTGGAGCGCGGCGACATTCAGGCGATGGAAGGTCTGACCGTCTTCCTGGAGACGATCGACTCTCTCCAGCTGAAGAAAGCCATTGCGACATCGGGCCAGGGAGACGCGACCTCTCGGAAGCTCGCTGCCCTGGGCCTCAATGACAGCTTTGGGACCGTGGTCTGTGGTGACGACATCGAAAACGGGAAGCCGGCCCCTGACATCTTCCTGGAGGCTGCTCGCCGGCTGGATGCGGAGCCATCGCAATGTGTCGTCCTGGAGGACTCGGATGCTGGCGCTCGGGCCGCCGATGCGGCGGGGATGCGCGTGATCGTGATTCCCGAGCTCAGACCGCCCGCGCCGGACGTGGTGTCCCTTGCCTGGCGAGTGCTGCCGTCCCTAATTGAGGCGGCTAGCTTGCTGGCCGATGTCTGCGAGAAACAGGCAGAGAACGGCGAAGCTACCACTGCGACTTCCGCAAGTCCCGCACACCCTGTCGGGCCTCCCGAAGATCTCGCTCCGAGCCAACGGTAGATGCGGCAAGGCCTGTTGGACACTCCCCGTCGTCCCAGTCCCCGGACGAAGGCATGATAGCAGCGGGGATGACGTGAGCACGGCGGCCCCATCCTAGTCCAGGGTCACCGTCCCCTGGATCTGCTCCTCTGTCCACTCGATCTCGATCTCCAGCTCTCGCTCGGTCTTGTGCTTCTTCACCTTCTCCGTGACCTCGATCTCCAGTTCCAGGGTCTCGGGGAAGGTCAATGTGACCTCTTCTTCGCCACGACGGAGGGTGACCTCTCCCTGCTCCAGGTTGTCCGCCAGCTCTCGCAGAAACGCAGCGGTGCTCTGCCGGGCCTTCCACTCCTCGCTCTTGAACAGGATGCTCTTCTTTGCCATGTGGATGATCTCCTCTTCTTGGTCGACATGCGTGCCGGGTAGACCACAGCGCTCCCTATCCTCACGTGGTCAGCTTCCTGGCACCGTCCCCGGGCGGCCTGCCAGCCGCTCCCTCGTACCCTCCAGACTGGTCCATCTCGGCTTCGCCAGGAGGGTGATGTCCAGAGACGGGGCGACGTGACTGTCACGATCACGGCTATTCTATCTCCCTGCCAATGTGTGTCAAGAGCGAGTTCGCCGCTGGGAACCGCCACAGCCCCAGTCTGAGACCCTAATCGGCGCCCAACAGGAGCCAGGCAAAAGAGCTGAATCGCCAGCCTGAGGCGCAGGTCGCCCCGGATGGATCTCCCTTGTGGCCTGACGGTCCACCACGGAGTCGGATAACGCTTCTCCTGGGCCTGTGTCGAGGGCTCGAAGGAAAATCTGCGAGACCGATGCTCCGGATGCTCCAAGACCGGGTTATCCTTCACAGCGCGGGGCCTTTGCGTTTGAACCGGGGTGTGCTATCATATCATTCGGGATAGGTGTAGGTCGGATTAGATCCGCTTTGGCACCCTGCGGGAGATGGACAACGAGTGAGCACGGCTATCCGTCTTGAGCGCGTCTCCAAGAAGTTTACGCTCCGTCAGCGTCGGGCGCAATCTTTCCAGGACCTGGTCGTCGGCCTATTCAGGCGGAAGGACCACGTCCCCGCGGAGCTGCAGGTAGGACCGAACGGGGATTTCTGGGCCCTGCGCGATGTGAGTTTCAGCGTTGAGGAAGGGGAGACCATCGGCGTGATCGGGTCCAATGGAGCAGGAAAGAGTACCCTGCTGAAGCTGATTTCCCGCATCATCGAGCCCACGTCGGGAGAAATCGAGGTCAACGGTCGCGTGGGAGCCCTGTTGGAGCTGGGAACCGGGTTCCATCCAGATCTCACGGGACGGGAGAACATCTATCTCAACGGGTCCATTCTGGGGCTGAGCCGCGCCGATATCAGGGAGAGGGAGGACCAGATCATCGCCTTCGCTGAGTTGGAGCGATTCATCGATATGCCCGTCAAGCACTACTCCTCAGGCATGCACATGCGCTTGGGCTTCTCGGTAGCTGTGCACACCGACCCCAAGATCCTGCTGGTGGATGAGGTTCTGGCCGTCGGAGATGAGAACTTCCAACATAAGTGCCTCGACCGGATCATGGACTTGAGGCGAGAGGGCATCACGATCTGCTTCGTCTCGCATGGGCTCGGACAGGTTCGCCGGCTCTGTTCTCGCGCCGTCTGGCTTGACCGGGGCGCCATCCGGGCCGAGGGCGAGGTCCAGGATGTCGTTACGTCGTACTTGCGTCACGCCGCGGTCGAGGAAGAGAGCAGGATGGGAGAGGCCGTAAAGGCAGGCGAGGGAACAGCGGGAGGCAGAAGGACCAGTGAGGAGAAGAACGCAGCGGCGTCGTGCCCTGAGCGATTGGAGGTTCTGGGGGTCTCCTTCCTGGACGGAGCGGGGAACGAGCGTCAAGTCTTCCGGGTAGGCGAGCCGTGGATCGCCCGGCTCCACTATCGATCTTCCGGTATAGCGAGGGACCCCGTCTTCAGACTGGCTGTTGCTCGAAACGACGGCCTGATGGTCTATGGCTGCGATACTCGCGCCTCGCGTGTGAACATCCCTGATGTCGAGGGAGAGGGAGAACTGCTCTATCGGGTGAATCAGCTTCCTCTGATGGAGGGCACCTATTTCGTCTCAGCTTCGAGCCGCAGTGAGGCCGATGGCATCCCTCGCGATAACCGGGATCGCCTGCATGCTTTCAAGGTACGTCAGGTGGCGTCCGGGGAACGTTATGGTCTGGCCAGCTTCGGAGGGAGATGGGATTGGAGAGCCGGCGCAAGCGCACCCCGTACAGGGTGGTCTTCGAATACGCCTGCGAATCTGGAGGGCAGTCCCGAACGGATGCAAAATCCTGAGCAGCGATGGGGAACGGGCGAAGTCGAGATTGTGAACGT
>SKLM01000449.1 GCA_007123205.1 Thermoflexales bacterium | reverse complement strand
GTCACCGCGGTCTGGGCCGCCAGGTGCACGATCACGTCGCTGCCCTCCACGGCTTCCCTCAAGGCCGCAGCGTCTCGAACGTCGGCTGCCATCAGGCGAAAGGACTGCGCCCCGTGCTTCTGGCTTAACCAAGTCACGTTGGCCTTCGCCCCGAGCCGGGACAGGTTGTCGTAGACGATGACCCGCTCGCCTCGCTCCAGCAATCGGTCGACGTAGTTGCAGCCGATGAAGCCGGCGCCTCCGGTCACCAGGTACGTGCCCGTCACCTTATCATCCTCTCGCGGCTGTAGAAGCGGCGTCAGCGCGGATCTGAGCGAAGGAGAGGTTTCGCTGCACCAGCCCAATCACCCCGAGCAGGCACATCACCACGTACTGAAAGGTGTGCGAGGCAAAGGCAACGACGACGGCGGTCTCCACCGGCACCCCGAACGGAAGCTCCAACGCGTATCGCGCAATCGAGTGGAACACGCCCATCGCCCCCGGGGATGAGGGCACCGCCATGCCCAGCCCCGTGGTGGCGGTCAGGAAACTGGCCTCGACCACCGTGGGCTGGTCCACGAAAGCGAGCAAAACCATGACGTAGAAGCCCACCGTCAGGGCCCAGGTCGCCATTGACCACGCCATGACTCCCACCGCTCGCCGCGGCGAGCGCAGCGCGCCCAACCCCTCCATCAAGCCGTCATATCGCTGCAGCCAGCGCTCCCCATCGACTGAGGGGACCCGCTGCAGGGCCCAATCTGCTATGCTCCGGCCCCACCCGGGACGAATGGCCAGCGCCACCAACACCGCCAGCATCCCCAGCCCCAGCCCTCCGCCTACCAAGCCTGCCCGGCGCGTCCATCCAGCCTCTCCGACAAACGGCACCGTCACCGCCAGCAGCAACACCACGGTCAGCATGTCGAAGACCCGCTCGACGACGACGGTGGAAAGTGCCGCGCTGATCTTGATCCTGCCGTCCATCCCGATCGCCACGGCCCGGGCCGGATCGCCCAACCGAAATGGCAGCACGTTGTTGATCAAGTAGCCAATGTTGATGACCGAGAAAGCATCTCCCAGGCTCGCGGCCGATCCGAGGAGAATCCTCCACCGAAAGGCACGTGCCAGGAGATAGCTCAGGATGGCCACGCCCCCGGGAAGGAGATACCGCCAGTCAGCCCGGCTCAGCGCCTCCGCCGTCCGCTGCCACTCCACGCCGACGAGAGCCAGGACGAGAGAGACGAGGCTAATCACAATTCCGATGAATACGGTCCGCTTGCGCACGCCCGGGATTATACCATCAGGGCCCGCGATCGGCAATGACTCTCGCACCCCCCTGCCCCTCGCCCCCCGCCACCAGCTCCAGGCGGATTCACCAATCCGCCTGCTGCCGCAGGCAGCCAGCCGTTGCACCGCCCAGCCCCTCGCCCTCGCCCCCGACACCAGCTCCAGGCGGATTCACCAATCCGCATGCTGCCGCAGGCAGCCAGCCGTTGCACCGCCCACCTACCCCTGCACGAATGGCCATAGAGCACCTCCTTTGATAGAGATGCCTTGACCTCTTCCCTCTGACACGGATTCTTGAAGCATCCCTCAACCCGGGTTGATGCAAGTGTCTCGCTTTGCTGCGAAGAACACGAGTTGCCGGGCCTTGACAGCGAACCGTAACTCGGTAGAATCAGCCATGGTAGCGTCTCGCGACCAGCGGACGCTGTGTCCGGGGCCATCGTGTACACACCTGCTGTGGGGGCGCCCCGGTGCCAACCCCCCAGCCTGGAGATTGCGCTCGGCCGATCGCCCAGCCCCCAATGATGCCTGACGACACACCAACGATCCAGACCGATAAACTGACGCGCACGTTCGACGATCGCGTCGCCGTGGATCGTCTCAGCCTCCGGGTCGAGCGCGGCGAGATCTTCGGTCTTCTGGGTCCGGATGGTGCTGGCAAGACGACCACGATCCGCATGCTGTGCGCTATCCTGGATCCTACCGACGGCCATGCCACGGTAGCTGGTTTCGACACCCGCCGCGAGCCGGAGCAGATCAAGGCCCGCATCGGCTACATGCCTCAGCACTTCTCGCTCTACGGCGATCTGACCGTCGACGAAAATCTGACCTTCTTTGCAGACATCTTTGGCGTCAGGCGAGGGGAGCGGGAGGCCCAGAAGAAGGAACTGCTGGAGTTCGCCCGCCTTACTCGGTTCCGGGACCGGCGTGCCGCCCACCTCTCGGGCGGGATGCAGAAGAAACTGGCCCTCGCCTGCACCCTCATCCATCGCCCGGAGATCATATTCTTGGACGAGCCGACCACCGGTGTAGACCCGGTATCCCGCCGTGAGTTCTGGCAGATTCTGATCAGGCTCCACCTCGAGGGTGTCACGCTCTTCGTCAGCACTCCGTATATGGATGAAGCGGAACGCTGCTCTCGGGTGGCCTTGATGTTCCAGGGGGAAGTCATCATCTGCGAACAGCCGCGTGAGATCAAGAGACGGATCGAAGGTGAGCTGCTGGAGCTGCGCCCGGACCGCCTGCGACAGGCCCGTCACGAGCTCAGCGACCTTCCCGGAGTGTTGGAGGTCCAAACGTACGGGGATCTGCTCCACGTGTTCGTAGACGATGCCGCTGAACGGCAGCCCACCATCGAGCGGGCGCTCAGCGCCGCCGATATCTCGCTTCAGACCATACGGCAGACACGGCCACGGATGGAGCAAGCCTTTATCTCGCTCATCCAGAAGCGGGCCAGCGAGTAGATGGAATGCCTTGGGCCGGTTCTTTGTCCGAGACGAGCATCTATCCCGCTTGCCACTGTCGGTACGCCGGACCTGCACCAGACATGGAAGAGTTAGCGGTCAAAGTCGATAACTTGACCAAGGTGTTCGATGGCTTCACGGCTGTCGACCGGCTCACCTTTGACATCCGCCGCGGCCAGATCTTCGGTTTTCTGGGCCCCAACGGGGCGGGAAAGACGACGACCATCCGGATGCTCCTGGGGCTGCTTGTCCCCACCGAGGGGACAGCGACCGTACTCGGGTATGACGTGGCGCATCAGGCGGAGGAGATTCGCAAGCATGTGGGCTATATGTCGCAGCGATTCAGTCTCTACGACGATCTCACCGTGGGTGAGAACCTGGAGTTTCACGGTCGCACGTACGGGGTCAAGAGGAAGCGACTCCGCCAGCGGAAGGCGTTCGTGATGGAAATGGCAGGCTTAGAGGGCCGGGAGGGAGATTTGACGCGCAATCTGGCCGGAGGTTGGAAGCAGCGCCTCGCGCTCGGTGCCGCTATTCTTCACGAGCCTGATATGCTCTTCCTCGACGAACCGACGGCCGGCGTTGACCCCATCTCAAGACGGCAGTTCTGGGAATTCCTGTACGACCTGGCTGCCGACGGTAAGACGGTCCTCGTGACCACTCATTACATGGATGAGGCGGAGCACTGCCAGGATCTGGCCCTCATCCACCGGGGCCAACTCATCGCCCGCGGGGCGCCTGAGGACATCAAGGTGGACTACATGAAGGGTGACGTTCTGGAGATCGACTGTCAACCGTCCGACGCAGCCCTCGAGGTTCTGCAGCGGCTGGGCGTGTTCGACGACGTGACCCTCTACGGCGCCCTCATTCACGCCGTAGCTGAGGACGTGGAGGACCATGTCGAGCCGGTGCGAGAGGCTCTTGAGGACGCCGGGGTTACGGTGCGAGCCATGGAGACGATTCCGCCTTCCCTTGAGGACGTGTTCATCGCGACGGTCCGGGCGAACGGAGATGGTTCCGGAAACTGAGACGATGGAGCGACGCCGACTTGTTCTCCTGTTCATCGTGATCCTGGTCTTGGCGGTGGGAGGAGCCACCGTTGTCTACTTCGCCTCGCATCCCGTGGCTTGGCGCGACACGCTGATCCGGCTGGGGCTCACCGAGCCCCCAGACCGTCGGTTAGTCGTCTCCGGGTTCATCGAGGCCGAGGAAGTCGACATCGCGCCCCAGATCGGAGGCCGGGTCGCCAAGCTTTATGTGGAAAAGGGCGCGGCGGTATCTCCCGGGGATCAGCTTGTCCGGCTCGACGGTGCCCTCCTGGAAGCCCGGATCGAGGCAGCCCGGGCCGGTGTGGCAATCGCGGCAGCTGAGCTGGCTCAAGCTGAGGCCGGTGCCCGCCCGGAGCAGGTACGCCAGGCGGAGGCCGAGCTGGCCCGGGCGGTAGCCGCCCGGGAGGGTGCTTATCAGGCCTGGCAGGACGCCGCGGCGATCCGGGACCAACCTAAGAGGCTCAACGCGGAGATCGGGGCTGCCAGATCCGCTGTCCAGGCCGCTGAAGCTGAACTCGCTCAGGCGAGCGCGCTGAAGGATGCCGCGGTGATCTCCCACGATGCGTACCGGGATGCCAGGGAGAGATGGCCGGAGATGCGAGAGGCCTTGGAGGCGGAGTACCAGGAGTTCCTGGGAAGCCTCGCAGAATGGGAGGAGGCCAAGAGAAGGCTCGAAGACGAATACGAGGACTTCTGGGAATCCGATGAGTGGGAGGAGTTGCGGCGTGAGCTTGAGGAATGGTACGAGACCATCCTCAAGGCCAGGCTGCCCCCTGTGCCCGAGGAGATGCCAGCCCAGCTAAGCTTCCAGATGATCCCATACGACTACTGGCGGGCCTGGGTCGGCTTCAACACAGCGGCTGTCAGGCGCGATCAGGCGAGGACCTCCCTGGGCCATCTGCTGGCCATACGACAGGACCCTCAGGCCCTTCAGGCTCGAGCCGATGCAGCCCGTGCCGAGTATGAGCAGGCCCGCGCTGCGGTCGGCCGCGCAGAGGCTCAGCTGACAGCTCTCCGCTCCGGCGCCACGAGGGAGGAGCTCGCCGTCTTGTCGGCCAGCGTGTCCCGGGCCGAAGCGCACCTCGAGACCCATCTGGCCGACTACGACAAACTCACCCTCGCCGCACCGGTCGGGGGAAGGGTCTTGAAGCTGTCCATCCACGAGGGCGAGCTGGCCGCGCCTCGCGTCACCCTGCTTACCCTCGGAAATCTGGATGAGGTATCCCTCACCGTGTACGTGCCTGTCGATCGGTTGGGCCAGGTCAGTGTCGGTCAGACAGCTCAAGTCTATGTAGACAGCTTTCCCGAGCAGCTCTTCAAGGGTCGGGTGGTGGCTATCGCGCACCAGGCCGAGTTTGTGCCGCGCAACATTCAGGTCCCGGAGGAGCGGGTGAGCATGGTCTTCGCCGTCGACATCCTCATCCCCAACCCCCATCACAGGCTAAAGCCGGGTATGCCGGCCGATGCCACGCTCTTCACGGAGAAACCCTAGCATGCGGGCAGCGAGGTCCTCTCCGTACTGCCGCACCCGAGTCCTCGGCTTGGTTCTCCTTCTGCTGGCAGCCCTGGCTGTAGCGTGCGATCCCTCTGGAGTTACTCCTGAGACGTCGATCACCGCCTCGGGGTTCATCGAAGGGGTAGAGGTGTCCGTCGCCGCCGAGATTCAGGGCCTGGTCGTGGCGATCCTCGCCGAGCGCGGCGATCCCGTGACGAAAGGCGAGGTCGTCTTGCGCCTCGACGACACCGCCCTCGAGCATCAGCGCGCAGAGGCCGGAGCAGCTCTCTCTGTTGCCCGGGCCAACCTGGATCGGGTAAGGGCCGGCCCGCGGGCCGAGGAAATCGCAGCAGCTCAAGCCGCCCTTGAGGAGGCCGAAGCTCAACGGGCCGGCGCGAAGCAGGCGGTGCTCAACGCGCAGGACGTTATCAGCAACCCCCGGGAGTTGAAAGCCGAGATCGATGAGGCCCGCGCGCAGGTGCAGCTGGCGCAGCAAAACGTCGAGTTGCACGAGGCAGACCTGGAAGCAACCCGGGTCAAACACAGCGTGTACGCAGAGCAAGGGGGTGATACGGCACAGATCTGGGGTCATCAACTGGAGGCAGCGGGGGCTCGGCTCCGCGAGGCCGAGGCGCAGTTGAGCGGAGCCCGCGCCTATCTCTCCGGCCTGCTGGGCATACTGGAGGACCCTCTCACTCTCCAGGCCGACCTCCATCAAGCGCAGACCCGGTATGAGCTTGCCGAGTCGGGGGTCCAACGAGCACAGGCAACGCTGGACGAACTGAGAGCCGGACCCACCGAAGAAGAGCTCGCTCTGGCCGAGGCGGAGGTACGTCAGGCCCAGTCAGGCATGGATCTCGCCGACGCCCGCCTCGACCAACTCGTCCTCACCGCACCGATGGGCGGTATCGTCACCTCCCGCGCCATTCAGGTGGGTGAGACCGCCACTGCGGGAAGGCCGCTGCTTACCATCGCCAATCTGGACCAGGTCACCCTCGTCCTCTACATCTCCGTGACCCAGATTGGCCACATCGACATCGGCCAGATCGTGGAGGTTACCGTGGATTCGTTTCCTGATCGAGCCTTCGTCGGCCGGGTCGAGAGCATTGCAGCGGAGGCCGAGTTCACCCCCAGCTATGTTCAGACCGAGGAGGATCGGGTAGACCTGGTCTTCGCCGTCGACGTCCTCATCCCCAATCCCGATCACGCCCTCAAGCCCGGCATGCCCGCCGATGCTGTCATACAGCCGAATGCTCATTAGGTTCACAACCGCACATCGGCCTTCAGAGCTTCCGCGACGGCAGCTGCGCCGTCACCCAGGGGTTGTTCTGACCCGCCGTGGGGACATTCTTGGTCGCTCCAGCCGCCCAAATCCCCTCTCCCTCCGAGTGTAGATCTAAGAGGCCACTGAAAAGTCCCCCTCCAGGACGCCAAGTGGGGCACGAACTGCAGAAATGACGCATTGTTTGAGGTCGGATCCCTAATGCTCGTCTTATAGCGGCCAGAAGTGGGGCATCCGCCCTATTGGACTTTGCGACAAGGGGGTTTTTCAAAGGCCTCCTAACCGGCCCAGCCACTGGCTGGCATCCCTCTCGCCCGAGGGCGAACCCAGCGGTTCCTCCCAGCCGCGCAAATTCCCTCTCCCCCGCGGGGGAGAGGGTTAGGGTGAGGGGGGCTCAACAATCCAACCCCCATCGTCCTACTTCCAGGCCGTCCACGGTCCGCCCGTCAGCAATTGTGAAACGCCATCTCCCTGCCACCATCCTCCCAATCAGCCCGAGCCGTAAGTTGCCACCGCGTAACGATACCAGCAGGTGCTGAACCGCTGTCTCTCTCCCCTCGGCGGAGACCTAGCCCGGCGCCGCCAGCTGCGCAAACCCCTCGCCCCCCGGTGTAGACCTAACCGGCCCCGCCACCGGCTGGCATCCCTCTCGCCCGAGGGCGAACCCATCGGTTCCTCCCAGCTGCGCAAATCCCCTCTCCCCCGCGGGGGAGAGGGTTAGGGTGAGGGGGGCTCAACAGTCCAACCCCCATCATCCTACCTCCAGGCCGTCCACGGTCCGCGTATCTACAGCTTCGATACCTCCCTCCGTAGTCCGTACTCTGCTTGTACCACAATGGGGCAAACCACCAAATGCGTAACGGACTAGCCTGGACGTTGAAGGTCCTGGTTGGAGTCAGTACAGGCTGATCTCGCCAACCCGCAATGCGTCAGTCTCGACAGCCTGGGCGCATTGGACATGGCAGCTTCTGACGTGCAACCCGAGCCAGCGGCTTGCGCTCTCACGTTCTCCCCCTCTTCCTTATGGTCCAAATGGAACCGCAGTCTGCCGCGTTGACACGGTCCTCATTCCGTGGTATTCTATACGCGCACATTCACAACGCCAAGGCGCCTCTGTCCACCGGCTCGGCCGTAGGGTATCACCGCCCCCGACGCTCGAGTTGGTACGGCAACGCTTGCCCCAGCGCCGAAAGCTACGCCGAACCCCGAACCATTGTTTCTCAGAAAAAAGTATGATAGCAATCAATGGTGCTGGACCTAGCGCCCCACTGAGGCCCCTATTCTGGCCTTCTTGTGGGATCACGGCTTCCCAAAGCGCCCAAATTCCTTCATATCGCCCCACTGACCCATCTGGGCATCGAAAACAATGGTGATGCCCTATCTACCGCCCTCTGCCGTCACATTGAGCACACCGAACTACGGTGCCTGGCACCTGCCCAGCGTGCGGAGCTAAGCCGCGTGCGGAGCTAAGCCGCGTGCGGAGCTAAGCCACGTGCGGAGCTAAGCCGCGTGCGGGGCTAAGCTCCTTTGCCACGGAACAGGTTCCGTGCTAGAATCGCGGACAAGAAGAAGGGCGTATCAGGGCTGATCACAGGGAGGCCACGGTGCAGGTGAAGCGATCGGGAGCGAATTACCTTGTCCAACTGGAGCAAGGT
>SKLM01000147.1 GCA_007123205.1 Thermoflexales bacterium | reverse complement strand
CGCGTGCGTCACCCGGACGTGCTCGGCCACATCAATGGGCGTACCGTGGGGCAACACCTGCTGTCGGTCCAGGTCGGCGCGGAAACAGACCTTCCCCGCGAACTGACGGCTGAGCTCCTGAATATCCATCACCCATACCTGGGGGTTGAGCTCGTCAAACTCGATCTCAACCAGGTCGGGAATGATGGCCAGAGTGTTGCCGTCTGTGTGGAAGTGGGCATAAGCCCCGCCGTCGTGGATGGCCTCCACCAGCCGGCGATAGGTTGGCTTGAACACCTCTCTCCACATATCCGGCCGAATGAGCAAAGCCTGCTGTGTTCCCCAGTCGTCCTCAATGAGGATCCCATCAGCCCCTGCTGCCGTCCAGAGCGCGATGCGCTTCAGCACGAAATCGGCTATACGATCGCGGACGAAGGCTATCTCCTCACGGCCGTCCGCCAGGTCGAGCAGGGTGTTCTCGAATCCGCGCAGGAACGTCATCTGATGCATGATCGTGCCTGCTGCGGCCATGAAGTAGTGTTGGTGCCCGTCGGCCTGCATAACCGCGGTCATCTCATCCAGGCTTTCGCTTCCCGCCGCCGGGTCGGGCCAGACATAGTCATCCAGGGCGTTCCAGTCGGACAGAGGATGGTCTACAACCTGGCCGAGGTAGTCATTGGTCGTCTCTCGCCACTGACAACCCCACTGATCGATGGAGAATCCGGTCCTGACCCCACCACCCACCTGGCGCCGAAAGGCGAAGGGCGCACGGAGGGTCGGCGACAGCATGACGTCACTGGGGTAGCGGTGATACAGGGCTTGAAGCCCTTCGCCGTGGACCCGAAAGGCGCCGGGCAGGGTACGGTGCATGATAGGCACACGGTCGGGTCCACTGAACTCCAGGGCTGCGATCACCCGTTCACGACTGTTCATCTGATCTCCTTTCCTGGCTCGAGGGTGTCTCAGGATTCCCGTCACCCGCCAGTAGGCTCCCGGCGTCAGTCCAATACCGCGTCCTGGAGGCGGAGAGCCTCCTCGGGCGTGTCAGCGCGGCCGATGACACAGAGCCCCTCCGGGTTGACCTGCTCGATGATCATACGCATATCCTCAGGCGACATGTAGGCGTGGACGATGACTGGCTTGACGGCCTGTATCCTGGAGATGACCGGGATCAGGTCGCCAATGGATGCACCGTGGTCCGGTGTCAGCTCGATCGCTGGCAACTCATCCAGTTCCAGCAGGTTGTCGAGGGTGTGCAGCTGGGTCGAATGGAGGTGAATGAACGCGTACTCGACGTGGCGGATCAGCTCGCGATGCGAGGGCAGGACGAACCGCCGGTGGAACTGCGGGGAGAACATGAAGGCGGGGTCCTCGTTGAACTCGATGGCGGGTCCGGGCGCCCAGATGAAGCGCTCGGTAGTGGCGTACCCATCGTGCCAGGCCGGTAGTCTCTCGAACTGCGCCGAGACCAATCGGGCCCAGGTCTCTGTCAGGATCTCCATGGCCCGCTCAACTTCGCCGGGGCGGTCGTAGAGGTCGAGGGCCAGTTGTTGGGCGCCCCGCGCGTCGACGAGGGTCGTCAGCGGGCCCGCGAGCAGATTGGCGCCGACGGGATAGCGGCCAGCTGCCTGGTCCACCACGGCGTCGGTGAGCTTCCAGAGCGCCTGAATCCACTCGTTGTCCTCGCTCACAGCCAGTCGATCGATCTGACTGTAATCCTCCAGGATCGGATCGGCCCAGATCGAATCGCCGCTGGCACGCAGGGGTTGACCGATGGCTCCAGCAAGCCAGCGAAAGCGCCACAGCACATCGGCCGTCCAGAAGAGATCGCCGGTGCAGCCACGCCAGGCGTTGAACCGGGTGGCGCAGTCCTCCAGAAAGCGCTCTTCGTCGATGTCGTCCGGTGTGAGCCGCCCTTCTGTGCGCTTGAGCATACGGATGGTGTCGGTCGAGAAGTAACTGCCGGTGAAGCCGACGACGGGGCGGTCGTGGTTCTCCCGTCGCCAGAAGGCGCGTTGGTGATCCAGTTTTGCTTGCGTGTTCGACATCGTACCTCCTCGTGTTCTCTGATCACCTGGGCGGGCAGCTGGACCAGCGATCCCGACGGTATGAAGCGGCCGAGGTAGGCCCGTGTGCTGCCTGAGCAGGAGCGATGGTCTCGCGTGCAGCCAGCAATGGCCGTGACCGGGTCTCCCGCCGGCGGCGGCAGCTGGACCTGGGATAGAAGGGCATCGGGGGGGGGCTGGTTCAGCCAGCCCGGAGCCTGATCCCGGCCTGTCACTTGACAGAAAGACGTTCATGGGCAAAATCCAGTGTGGGCGGCGGGGGAACCGTGGGTCTGCCGGAATAGAGCAGGTGCCGGCCAAGACTCCAGAGGGTTTGCGAAGGTCAGCTTCATCTCCCGGGATCTGGACGCTGTCTTGCTTAAGACGTTCGACTCATACCTGGGTCGTGACGAGCCTTCAGGATTCCTGGTTGGTTGTCTGAGTCGATCCAAGCAGGGGGTTGACCCACGGACCCACACCCCTATTCTGCATCAGTTCTCCGTTTTTTGCAAGGGGTGTCCGGGGCCGGGACTGGTGGCCAGTAACCAGCCAGGATCACGGGCTGCGGCTCCGGTCTGATGCAGTCCGAAGTGGGTCTCCGACCTGGCCATCGGGGCGATGTCACTCTCGCTGCTGGGGGATCCTCGCGGGCAGGGGGTTGGGGGCGAGGTTGGAGCTGACGGATCGCGGGCGGAGTGGCCGGAACAGCTGGGACGGCCGATTCGGGCCCGGCTGGCCCGGCGGCGCTACGTCGCCCGGGCTTCGGGCCGTGGTCATAGGCCTTCAGGAGGGACCGGTCGCGTGGGCACCACCGGGCGGCTGGTTCCTCCGACCGGAGGGGTGGAGGAGGCGAGCGTGGACGTCACCAGATCTGTGACCTTGGTCGAAGAGAAGGGCTCTGAGCTTGAGATAGCCCGGATGAGGCACATCCTGTACGGCGTGAAGCCGCCGCCCGATGTGGTCCGTTCCCTCGCGCAACGCCAGAACGATGACGGAGGCTTTCCTTACGACCTGACCAGCAACCATCTCAGTGGTGTTGACAGCACGCTTACCGCTCTGTGGTGGATGGATGAACTGGGGCTGCTGGAGTCATCCAAGGCAGACAGAGCGATCGGGTATCTCCTTACGGTTCAAAAGGAAGACGGCGGCTGGGACGAACAGCCAGTCGTCGCGCTGGACGGGGTGCCCCCGTGGATACGTCCCGGCGATCTTGGGACCAGGCTCTACCTGACTGGGTATGCTGCGTACTGGCTAGGGGTGAGCAGCCGCAGGACCCATCCCGCTTTCCCGAAGGCGGTGGATTTCCTGCTCAAGCATCGGGACGACGCGGGCAAACTCCATGGGTATCTGCACACCACGTGGATCGCGGCTGCCGTCTTCACCATGGCGGGGGATCACTATGCTGAGATGGCCGCGCCGAGCCTGCAGTTTCTGATGGACAGACCGCTTTTCGAGTGGGCAGACTCCCAGATCTCCTGGGCGCTCGACTGCCTGGGCAGGGCAGGACTGCCAAAGGGCCATCCTTTGGTCGAGCGGGGCCTGGCTGAGCTGCTCGCCAGACAAGATCCGCGGGGTAGTTGGTCATCCGAAGATGGCGAAGCGCACGCCGTCGGAGCTTCCATCGGTGCCCTGAAGGTGTTCAAGCTCTTCGGGGTTCTATCAGCGAAGCCCTGATAGGCCGTGAAAACGGGTGTGCGAGACCTCATCCAGCTGACGCCCCTGACCGTCGAGGCTTAGTGGGCCGGCAGGGTGAGCGGGCGCGCGGAACGCGACTCCGGGCCAGGCTCAGGAGGGTCGAGTTGATACCATTCGGTGCGATCTGGTGGCTGTTCCCAGCGGCCTCTGGAGTACTCATGACGGTATCCTGGACCTTGACCAGGTCGGGCAGACTGGAGAACGAGCAGATCAGGACCGGTCTTGTGGTGTCCGGTGCGTTCCTGGGCCTTCTTGGTTTCGCCCTTCCGTTCTTTGCGCAATGCCGCTTTCGGTATCCCGCCATCAACTACGGCATTGGCGTTCCGTTGGCGGCGGTGGGGCTGGTAGGTCGGGTGTATCCGATGATACACCTGCGGAGACAGGGCACGACGACGGCGCTGGGCGAGGTGGAGAAGCTGGTGGACACGGGGCCATACAGCTGGGTCAGGCACCCGCAATACAGCTTCGGGTTCGTCCTGTTGTGTGGATGGTATGTGATCTGGGGCGCCGTGTACAGCCTGGGTATGATGCCCTTCATAGGAGGGATGATCTACGTTCAGGCCTTGATCGAGGAGAACGGAATTCTGGAGAAGCGATTTGGGAGGGAGTATGCCGCCTATAGCGAACGGGTGGGGATGCTCATCCCGCGAATCGGCAGGTGATCGCCCAGGCAACCGCCACCCAGGCCATCCCATCCCGGATAACGCAGCACGTCGCGAGACCCAGGAGAACACACCCTTGTACCGAAGTCGTATGGAGGTACCACGGTCTTGGCGCATCGTGCCATCTCAGGCGTGCCATGACAGTGGTGACCCGGCAGCCGGAGCAGGGCCGGTAGCCTCAAATCGTGCATGATGGGAGCTGCTATGTCCAAGGAGATCACGTTGGCCGTGCTGAACCTGGTCGCGGGTGTTCTCTTCATCCTAGCCGTGGTCACCCAACGAGCCTCCCCAATATTGCTGTTTGCGGCGATTGTGCTGCTGCTCATGGGAGGCGTGTACCTGATACAAGACCTGCGTCGCTCGTGAGCAAGCTGGGCGGGCTCGTTGCTGAGGTGGACCGGCGGGTGGGGATCAGCGCTGGGCGAGACGGATCATCGACGTATAGTGGATGGCTGTTGTGGTGGTGAGATATGAGCGTGGAGATCCACCATCTCGGTCCAGGTGACGTCGAGGAAGCGCGCGGAGTGGCGGCAGTCGCCAACAGTGGATCAACGGCTGCTGCGGCTGGCGGGGACCATGTCTCGGCCTTTCTGGCGGATCGGAAGAACGTGCTGTATGTCGCCCGTGACCAAGACCTTTGTATCGGTTTCCTCGTGGCCTACGTGCTCGATCGGAGGGACGGCGAGCCCCCCATGGTCCTGCTTTACGAGCTGGAGGTCGCACCGGCGCACCGGGGCCGTGGGGTGCGGCGGGCGCTGGTCGAGGCGCTGAGGGCTCTGAGCCGTGAGATTGAGGCGGTTAAGATCTGGGTGCCGACCCATCGGTCGCATCAGGCTGCCGTTGCTGTGTACCAGGCGGCGGGGGCTGCCGCCGCCAGAGCGGGCGACGACGTCACTTTCGAGTTCGCGCCAGAGGCTTTGAAGTGATGGAGTACCGATTGTGCCTCGGCGCGGGAAGCGACCAGGGAAGAAGCACGTGTGGGCCCGCGGCAGTTCAGTAGCGGCCGCGCTTGCGGGACATGGTCTGGTCGACGGGCGCGGAACAAGCGGACGGTGTCTGCGCCCCGACCCTATGTGTAAAGGAGGTCAGCAATGCCGAACAGATTCGCTGTGGCCGGTCCTAACTCCAAGTACTCGCTCCCCGAAGCCGAGCCTGCGGGCTTTTGGGCAGGCCTGTGGCACGGGATGATCTGTCCCATCACCTTCGTGGTCAGCTTGTTCAACCCCGAGGTTCGGATCTACGAGGTGAACAACAACGGGCGGTGGTATGACTTTGGGTTCATCATCGGGGTGTCCGGTTCGTTCGGTGGCACCCGATCGACCAGGTCTCTCGGTGACCGGTGCGAGGAGTAGCCGGTCCGCTATAGAGCTCGGAGAAGGTTCGCTGGCGCTCACCTCAGGCGGGCCTGGATTCCCGAGCTGGCGACTCCCGAGTTCTTTAGGCGGCGGATGCCGAGGTACGCTGGTTGAGCGGCCAGCCGCTATCAATACGATGGGATGGGCCTAGGGGCAGGGTGGCTGAGTGCTGTCGGGCAACAGACCGATTAGTACGTGTGGACCGGCGTCGGCCCGCTTGACCGACATCAAGACGGTGGTGAGGGAGGGATCCGATGAAGAGATGGATCGGTTTCTTGCTGGCGTTCGTGGTGTTGCTAGGGCTACACGAGGGCGTTCACGCGGCAACAGCCGCGATGTACGGCGAACTGGAGGGCGTTCGCCCGGTTTCCCTGGTGGTCAGCGGTATAGGAGTACCCGCCGGAGTCGAGGTCTTGTTCCGGACGCCGGTTGAGGGCCGCAGCGGGGTTCAATGGGCCCTTATCTCTGGAGCGAGTAATGTGGTGACGGTCGCCATGGGCTACTCCCTGCTGTTGATTGGTGGTAAGTCGAATCGGTATCTGACCGGTCTGCCGAGGCTGGCCGCCTACTACCTTACATTGCTCGCCTTGCTGGTTGATCCCCTGAATCTCTCCTTAGGACCGTTTGTCTATGGCGGCGACGCCGAGGGAATCGCGGTGGGGCTGGGCATCAGCAGATATCTGGTCCAGGGCGTCATGGGGCTGGTGCTGCTCGTCAACCGAGAGCTGGTGGCCCAGAAGCTGCTTCCAACGTATGGGGTGGAGACGACAGCTCGCTTGTTTCGCCCCTGGTTCGGTATGATGGGAGAGGGGTAGCTGGACGCTGTTCGGGACCCTCCGCGTGCTTACTTGACGGTCCGACAGTCGTGTTGTACAGTCGCTCTTACTGGGTGTGGAGCGGGCGTGCTGCCGGCGGGCGATCAACTGCGGCGCGGCTGACTGGCCCGGCCGAGAAGGGAGCGAGGACGCTGCACCCTGTCGATGACGACGGCACGGTTGATCGTGGCTCCCATCCTCTCCGAGATGGGCAGAACGGTTTTGTCGTGGGGAGAAGGCGGAGGGTATTGTGAACGAGCAGGTTCTGGAGTATCTCACCCATCCGATAGTGGGTCAGCTGGTCACGGCGGTGATCGGGCTAGTGCTGATCGCCGTGGTCGTGCGGCTGCTGCAGCGCTGGATCAGGGGGCGGGTCGAGGACAAACGGACGCGGTTCAGTATCAGGCAGGGGATCAGGTTCGCGGGCTATGTGGTTGCCGTCCTCCTGATCATCAGTGTCTTCAGCGGCGAGCTTCCGGCGTTGAGCGTGGCACTGGGTGTTGCGGGCGCCGGCATCGCCTTCGCGTTGCAGGAGGTGATCGCCAGCCTGGCGGGATGGATTGCCATCTCCTTTGGCCAGTTCTACACGATGGGCGATCGGGTGCAGCTGGGCGGCATCCGAGGCGATGTGATCCACATCGGAGCGTTGCGCACGTCACTGATGGAGATCGCCGAATGGGTGAAGGCGGATCAGTACAGCGGCCGCGTCGTGCGCATCTCCAACGCCTTCGTCTTCAAGGAACCGGTCTTCAACTACTCGGAGGAGATTCCCTTCATCTGGGATGAGATCACTCTGCCGGTACGGTACGGGAGCGATCACCGGCTGGCCCGGGAGATGCTGCTGGAGGCCGCCGAGGCAGTCGTGGGCGACACGGTCGAGTCGTTCACCAGATCGTGGGAGGATATGCAGCGGAGGTACCCCGTCGAACCCGCCTCCGTGGAGCCGGCCGTCTTCCTGATCGCGGATGACAACTGGATGCACTGTACGCTGCGATATCCGGTGAACGCGAAGCGGCGACGCACTGTTCACGATGAGCTGTTCATGCACGTTCTGGATGCCATCGCGGAGGCCGAGGGCCGAGTGGAGCTGGCTTCAGCGACGTTCGAGCTGGTGGGGGCTCCGGCGCTGGACGTTCGGGTGCGCTCGGACGGTGACTCCGACTAGAAGGGGGCCCCGGCCGGGGGGCTGCCGCCGAGCGGGCGCCGCCCTGCGGCGGGAGCGGGCTTCCGGCCCGCAGTGAGAGAGGTTGCTGACAGGTGGTCGTTGTCGGTAAGGGCTAGCCGTCGACGGCAAGTGGCTGATCATTGGGGCGGGTGGAGGTGATACTCGCCGTTACCGGAAGGAGAAGAACCAAGCGATGGAGATATTCCGCTACGATACGGCGGCGAACTGGTACAAGGGGAACACGCATCTTCACAGTACGGAGTCGGACGGGGGATGCGATTTCCAGGAGCTGGCGACGCTGTACCATTCCGCCGACTACGATTTCCTGTGTCGCACCGATCACTGGGTCCCATCGGACGCTGAGGCGGATGATGAGTCGTATCCCCTGCTGTGGCTGGACGGCGTGGAGCTCAACGGGAGGGATCATACGGGGGCGAATTTCCACGTGGTGTGTCTGGGTCGTTTGGAGGGCATCGCGGAGGAGGACGGCCTG
>SKLM01000247.1 GCA_007123205.1 Thermoflexales bacterium | reverse complement strand
CTGGGTGATGCCCAGGGCCAGGGCCCGCTCGCGGACGATCTGGAGCGTGGGCTCTGTGTTGTGCTTGCCTGCTTCTTCGAAGAGTAGGGTTTTGAGTTCCACGGAACCTCCTGGTTCTGTATTGGTTGGGGAGTCAGCGATCGGCGACTCGGTCGAGGCGGGCCTGTGGATCCCGCGGCTGGAGCCTTACTATACGGGAGGTGATGTGGGACGTCAAGGTGGGGGTGCCGGGCTTTGAGGTGGGTCGCACTTGGGAAGTGCAACCCACCATTGAGGGTGCCGTTGGGGGTTGCGGGGGAGTTGAAAGGGAATACAATGGTGGTTGAGGGTGAGGACGGCGACGGCGCTGTCATCGCTAAGGCGGGGGCTGCTCGGCCCTGGGGGTGGAGAACGGAGGTGTTCTAATGAGGGGAAATTTGCTGAGGTATGGGATTATCGGGACGGAGACGGAGATCGAATCACAGCCCTCCTTCTCCTTCGTGATGAGTCAGTTCGAAGTGCAGAAGCTGTTGCTGGACATCGCTCAGTCCCCGCGCCCGCCGGAGTTCATTGGTCCGGCGCTGGGAAGCTCCGAGATCTCGCATCAGGATCTGGAGGAGCTGGGGCTGATCCGGCGGGAGGATGAGCGGTACGTGCTCAGTTTCACGCTACTCACCAAAGCCGACGCGGGGATCGTCCGCAGGGTCGGGGAGGAGTCGGCGCGCTCCCTGGCTGCCGATCTGCTGGGGCGGCGCGACGAGATCGAAAGAGCGCTGAGCAGCTACAACGTGGGGGGAGTTGAGGCCGGAGCGGTGGCGTTCATCCTGCTGGGCTGTTTCTCGCTGGACTGGGACGGCCTGACTCTAGCCGCCGAGAGAGGATACGCCGCGACGGCTCCTAAGGATGGCTACATCCCCTGGGCTCAGGAGAGGGCCGAACTGTCCCTGCGATCGATCTACTGGGGCAGTCACAATGAGTATCTCCCCGATGTGGTCGTCACCTCCTTTGGGGACCATTTCTCGCGGCCGCGGTATGCGCTGCCCGACTCGATCTGGAGGCTGGAGCTGCACCTGGCCGAGGCGGAGATGCCGGCGTCGGTGGCGTCGAAGCTGGTGGGCCCGGCGCAGCAGGCGCTGAACCGCATGATGGGGGATGCGGGGCGGCTGATGCTGGCCCTCCGGGAGGGAGAGAAAACCCTCGACGAACTGGCCGAGAAGGCGGATATGAGGGCGGAGGATGCCGAGCCTCTGATGGAGCTCCTTGCGGAGTTGGACTACGCGGTGCAGGAGGGGGCCTCGTACCGGGCGAGGATTCCGGTGTTCACGCCGGCCGATCTGCCGCTCGTGGAGGAACTGCGCGGGATAGGGGAGAGCGTCCTCGAGGGATGGATGGGTTCGCGCTACGATGAGCTGAGGGAACAGCTGGCCGAGATCACGCCGATGCGGTTTGGCGTCGACTTCGCGGAGACTTTCGCGCAGATCTGGCACTACATCTTCGGGGCCGCCAACGGCCAGCTGGTGGAGGCGGGTCTGTTCGCCGACCCGTACGCCGAGGAGCGGAGATACAAGGGGTTCATCCCGTGCGTCTGGCATCCTGACGTGTGGCGACGCCGCGAAGCGGAAGGGAATTGAGCTGCAGCTTCTTCGGTTTCGTGCTGCTTCGCCTCAAGACGGCCGCCAGCTAGGGACAGCGTCAGGTCGCGGTTGGTGGTCTTGATGGTCTCCAGCCTCGGCCGGGCTGTGGCTTGCCAGCGTGAGATCTGGTGGAAGACGTGGAAGAAGGAAGGTTCTGTACTCCGTTGTTCCAGTAGCTTCGATACAGTGGCCGGTCGTGGGTATGGGTATGCCAGTTGTGCTAAGGTTGGGCGTGCGGTGATGCTGTTGTGGCATCCGGATCTGTGAACGGGATAGATCCCAACCTGGAGCCGGTTATGACTGGTCCGGAGCAGCTGGTTGGGGTCCTCGCCGGCCGCTGAACTGAGGAGATATGAGTCGGGATGAAGCCCGTGTGCAGCTCTTCGACGACTGGGCTCGGGACTACGATACGTCGACGGAGAATGGCGAGGGCTTCCCGTTCGGTGGATATGCGCGGGTATTGGACGCGGTGACGGCGGCTGCGGAGCCGGAGTCCGGCATGGACGTGCTGGATCTGGGCATCGGCACGGGGAAGCTGGCCGCCCGGTTCGCGATGCTGGGCTGCCACATCTGGGGCATAGATTTCTCGGGTGAGATGCTGGCCAGGGCGCGGGAGAGGCTGGAGCGGGCTGTCCTGGTGCGGGCGGACCTGCTCGAGGACTGGCCAGCGGAGGTCGAGCGTCGCTTCGAGCGCATCGTGTCGGCGTATGTGCTGCACGAGTTCAAGCTGTCGGAGAAGGTGACGCTGTTGCGGCGGTTGACTGAGCAGCACCTGGCCGCGGGGGGACGTATCGTCATTGGTGACGTGGCGTTCCCGACGGTGGCGGCGCGCGAGTTAGCCCGTCGGAAGTGGGAGACGCTGTGGGATGAGCAGGAGTACTACTGGGCGGCCGATGTAGCGGCGGAGGCCCTGATGAGCGTTGGGCTGAGGGTCACGTACGAGCAGATCTCGAGCTGCGCCGGGGTCTTTGTGATCGAGCCGGAGGACGGAGTCTAGACCCGAGCTCCCACGGAGGGCAGGGGCTTGACGGGGCGATGGCCTGGCCACTTCACCGTGGTTGCGGGCCCCTCGGGCTGGTGCGGGTCGGCGGGAGGGGGCTGGGCGGTCTTGCCAGTGGCTCCACCGGGGTGTAGGGTCTGCGCTGGAGGGTGACGCGCAGGCGGTGTGGGCGGTCCAGGCTGATGTTCGACCGGCCTGGACCGCCAGGCCTAGATGAGGGTGAGCACGGCGCGGTTCAAGTTGAGAACCGCGGGGGCCCCGCGCTATCCTCGCCCTGTGCCGGGACCAGAGGCCCCAGGCGGGCCACAGTATCCGGGCGTAGCCGGGCCTGGGTGTGTTCGTTGCGCTCGAGTTTCTCCTTCTCGCGGTCTGCCAGCACGGCCTCCAGGTCGGCGCGAGCCAGCAGCAGGTCCCGATCGAATCGTGTCCGTGGATAGACGTTCATCGCTCTCACCTCCCTCGCTATAGCACCTTCCGTTACATCGGCGCTGCCTGCCGTGGTGGAGTTAGTGCTCGGCCACTTTCCAGTCACGCTCAGGCCACGTGCTAACTGTTCAGACCCTGCCCATCCCTCCTTGGCCCATCAGCCGCCAGCTGTGCAGTGCGGGGACGTCTCCCCTGGACCGGGTTCCCTGGGGCCCCGGTAGCTCCGCCAGCTCTTCCATCGCGCTGCTCCAGCTCCCCGTGGCTGGCCGGGTCGGGATCCCAGGGGCCGGGCCTCCATCGGCACAACGTCCCAACCCTCTGGTACCATTATACCACATTCTGCGGGCAAATGGGGCGATTCGCGTCCGCACGGGGCGGGAATCTACGGGATTGAGCCGCAGTCCGGAGGTGGTGTGGGTCGACCGGGAGCGAGGCGCGGAACCGATGGTGGCGCTCTTATCTGTCCCCGAACTCTTGTCTTGCCCCACACGCGGTCGGGCGGTAGAATGGTCGTCAGCGCTGGCCCGGCGACGAGAGCCGGACGACTTCGGGGCAATGATGTCGGGTAGTGGGCAAGGGAGCGTGGTGTCGATGATTGGATGGATGTCCACGTCAGCCGACCGAAGGAGGGGTGGGTGAGCGATCCCATCGTGATCGTGCCGTATGATCCCCGTTGGCCGGAGCGGTTTCGAAAACTGGGCACCGCCCTGCGGGAGGCCCTGGGCGAGATGGCTCTGCGGATTGACCATGTCGGCTCCACTGCTGTACCGGGACTGGCGGCGAAACCGATCATCGATGTGCAGATCTCCGTCGCCGCTCTTGAACCTCTCCATACCTATCGGATTCCCCTGGAGAAGGCGGGATTCGTCTTTTGCGCAGGGAATCCGGACTTGAGCAAGCGGTACTTCCGCGAGCCGCCAGGGGATCGGAGGACGCACATTCACGTGCGCTGCAGGGGGAGTTGGTCCGAGCAGGGTGCGCTTCTGTTTCGGGACTACCTGCGCGTACACGAGGATGATGCGAGGGCCTACGCGGTCCTGAAGTACCGTCTGGCGGAGGAGTATCGGGACGACCGGGCGACCTACACGGAGGGGAAGGCCTCGTTCATCTGGGGGATCATGGTGAGAGCACACACGTGGCATCAGGAGGTCGGATGGCAGCCCGGTCCTTCAGATGCTTAACTGCGAGCGGTAGCCCCACCCACGGCAACACGACAGCCTGGCGGTTGACATCCGCTGGACGCGCGGTTGACAACCCCGGTGCCCGCGAGAACCGCCTCGTCCGCCTGTGGTGAAGGGGGCGAGCAGCCGGAGGTACGACGATGCCATCCAGAAGCTTTTCCTTGTTCATTATCTGCTCACTCTTCCTCTGTGGCTGCGCGTCTCACTCCGCATGGCGTGCGCCCGGCCCGGGGACGGTGGCGAGGGTGACCTATGAAGACGACTCCGGACCACTCCCTGAGCGCTACGCCGAGCGCTACACCATCACCCTCGATGGTATCCGGTTTGAGCGCGCCGCCGCGGAGGGCGGCCCGACAAACCGCGGCGTCTGGGAGGTCGACCCGGTGCCGGGTAGCGTCCAAGCGTTGTTCGACACGCTGGGCGCCGTCGATTGCCGGCAGATCGTGAGAACCGGGCCTGATGAGTTGCCCATAGGTGGCGGTCACAGGTGGTACGAGATCGAGTACGAGAGCGGCAGGACCTGTCACGTGGGGCCCTGGCCCGAGGAGTATTATGACAACGCGTCGCTGATCACCAGGCCCATCCGCGCCTTCGTCCGGGCGATTCTGTTGCCGGCCGAGGCGCAGCAGTTCTGGCTGGACACGCTGCCGTAAATGCATTCGGCTCGCCGTAGATCGCGGCCACTCAGACCTGAGGAGGAGACCGCATGGCCAACCTGAGACAGTTGTTCGGGTCCGCGTACGAAGCGGTCCGCAGCCTGGCGGTGCTGGGAGCCTATTGGCTTCTGCGCCAGCCCAAACCCCGTACCAGGGGCAAACTATGCCTCAACGGGCTTTCCGCGCCCGTGGAGGTTCTGCGGGATCGCTGGGGCGTGCCGCACATCTACGGTCAGACGACGGAGGATGTGGTCACGGCGCAGGGGTTCGTCCACGCCCAGGAGCGGTTCTGGCAGATGGACTTCAACCGGCGGCTGGTGGCCGGCCGGCTGTCCGAGATCCTGGGGCCGGTCGCGGTGGGGGTCGACCGCTGGATGCGGACGCTGACGATGCGGCGCGTGACGGAGAGGGAGACGGATTCCCTCGATGCAGAGTCCCGCTCTCTGCTGGAAGCCTACGCCGCTGGGGTCAATGGCTACCTGGCGACTGGGCCGCTGCCGCTGGAGTGCCGTCTGCTCAACTACCAGCCGGAACCCTGGATTCTGGCGGATTCCCTGTCCTGGGTCAAGATGATGTCCTGGACGCTGAGCGTCAACTGGGAGACGGAGATCCTGCGGGCCCGGCTGGTTGCCCGAGTGGGTGAGGAGGCAGCCGCCTGGCTGGAGCCGACGGTCTCTGAAGAGTGGGTGCGCATCGTGCCGCCCGGCGTCGATTATTCCTGCATCGGCAGCGAGGCCCTGGAGCGCGCTGTCCGCTCCCGAGACCTGACGGGGCCCGGCGCCCGCGAGGGTGTCGGCAGCAACAGCTGGGTGCTCTCAGGCAGTCGCACGGCCACCCGGATGCCGATCCTGGCCAACGATATGCACCTGGGGATGAGTGCACCAGCCATCTTCTTCGAAAACCATCTGGCGGGAGGCGACCTCCAGGTGACGGGGGTCTCCTTCCCCGGGCTGCCCCTGGTGATCAGCGGGCACAACGAGAACGTGGCCTGGGGCTTCACCAACGGTTTCGCCGACGTTCAGGATTTGTACATGGACCACCTGCGCCAGACGCCTGAAGGGGGTACAGAGTATGAGTTCAAGGGGGAGTGGCTCCCGGCTGAGGTGATCCGGGAGGAGATCGAGGTGAAGGGGGCCGAATCGGTGGTAGAACCGGTGATCGTCACCCATCACGGCCCGATCATCAATGGCTTGATTGAAGGCGAGGGAATGGAGTCGCCGCTGGCTTTGCGGTGGACGGCGCTGGAGGGCACGACGACGCTGGGCACGCTCCTCGCTATGAACGAGGCCAGTTCGTGCGAGGCGTTCCGTGAGGCGTTGCGCGGTTGGCTGTGTCCGAACCAGAATGTGGTGTCCGCTGACCGAGAGGGGAATATCGCCTACAGTTACGCCGGCCGGATCCCCATCCGCGCCAAAGGTGACGGGAGCGTGCCGGTGCCGGGCTGGACGGGGGAGTATGAGTGGATCGACTTCATCCCGTTCGAGGAATTGCCGCACATGTGGAACCCCCCGGCCGGCTATGTGGCCACGGCCAACAACCGTGTCGTCGATGAGGGTTACCCCCATTGCCTGGGCTCGGACTTCGTCACCGGCAGCCGGGCCCGGCGGATTGTAGAGCTGATCGAGGCCAAGGTCGTGTTGAGTGTGGAGGACGTGCGGGAGATGCACCTGGACCAGGTCTCGATCCTGGCTCGGGAGACGATGCGGGGGTTGGCGGATGTCTCGCCCGACGACCCGCAGCTGGGTGCTATCTTCGAGCTGTTTCGGGGGTGGGATGGGGAGATTTCCGTCGATGGCCCGCGGGCGGCCGTCTACGAGGTCTTTGTCCGGCGCCTGATCTCCATGCTGACGGAGCCCAAGCTGGGTGAGCTGGCGGTCCGGTATGCCGGCAAGGGGCCCAGGCCGATCCTGGCTGAGGGGAGTATGTTTGGCGAGCGCTGCCGAGAATGGCTGTTGAGGACCGTGAGGGATCCGGAGTCGCCCTGGTGGGAGACGGGGGACGGGCGCAGCCGGCGGGAGTTGGTTTGCCAGGCGATGCGGGAGACGGTGGAGGTGCTGAGGGAGTTGTGCGGCCCTGAGATGGGCGATTGGGCCTGGGGCAAGATCCACAAACTCACCTTTGGTCATCCCCTGGGCAGTGTCAAACCGCTGGACCGGGTCTTCGAGCGCGGGACTTTTCCCATTGGAGGCGACGGCGACACCATCTGGGCCAGCGGCGGGAGCCGCCACGATCTAAGCCAGGCTCGAATCGTGGGACCGCCTTTCCGCTTCATCGCGGATCTGAGTGACTGGAACAAGTCGCTGGGGCACCTGGTTCCGGGTCAATCAGGTCATCCGGCCAGTCCGCACTACGATGATGGGATTCCGGGCTTTTTCGCGGGGGAGTATCACCCCATGGTGTTCGACCGTGAGGTTGTGGTGGCGGAGGCGGTGGACACGCTGATGCTGGAGCCGTAGGAGGCTGGCTGCGGGGGCCGAGGCGTGAGGGGGGGCGGGAGGTAGGGACGCGGGCAGGGGCTGTGCGGCCAGGTGCCACGCACTTGGCAAGTGCAAGGCACCATCGGACTGCGACGGTGCGACGCACCTGCCCGGTGCGTTGCACCTGGACGCAAGGCCGTCGAGTGGACGGCCCAGGTACGGTGAGGTCGGAGTTGACTCACGACCAGGTGCCACGCCCTTGGGAAGGGCGAGGCACCATCGGACTGCGACGGTGCGACGCACCGCGGGGGGCGGGCGGCCGGGGTGACGCGAGTTCGCGGGATCAGGCGCGGGACGGCTGCGAGGTCCTGCGTCGGGTCGACGCGTATGAGACAAGGGCGACGAGGACGGCCAGGGATCCCGGGATGAGGAAGGCGGCGGACAGGGACACTCTGTCAGCGATCACCCCGAGGATGGGGGGCATGACGGCGCTTCCCAGGGCCCAGGAGAAGCTGATCAGGGAGAAGGAAAGGGCCCGGGTCGTCGTGTCGGTGCCGTCGGCCATCATCGTCTGGATTCCGGGGATGCGCAGTCGATCGGCCGCCTCTCCCAGCGACCCCACCAGTGCCAGCACCGGCACGGCCGTCAGGAAGGGGGTGGCTGCCAGAGCCAATCCGCCAAGGGCGAAGCTCGAGAAAGTGGCGACCAGTACCCCGGTACGGGTGGCGAAGAGCGCGAAACCGAACCTTCCCAGAGTGCCGGCTCCGGCCCGGAGGGTCGTCAACAGGCCGATGACGTCAGCAGACACCCCGAGCTGATTCAAGTATGCGATGTAGAATGACGGCCCCACCGTCACCCAGCTCATGGTGCCCAGGAGGGTGAGCAGGGCGGCCAGCCGGGCCGGGCCGTTGGTCCGGATTAGCT
>SKLM01000453.1 GCA_007123205.1 Thermoflexales bacterium | reverse complement strand
GGGGGGATCCAACGGAGGGCGCTCTGCTGGTCACATCGGCCAAGGCGGGCATGCATCGGGGCGACCTGGACCAGGTGTTTCCCCGCGTCGACGAGATCCCCTTCAGCTCCCAGCGGAAGTATATGGCCACCTTCCACGAAACACCGGATGATCAGGTGCAGGTCTACCTGAAGGGCGCTCCTGAGGTCGTGCTCGACATGTGTTCGCGGCGCCGCGTCGGGCCGGATGAGGATGACTTAATCGAGATGGACGCGGAGCAGCGGGAGGAGGTCGAGTCGATTAACACAGAGATGGCGGCCGATGCCCTGCGCGTGTTGGCGGTGGCCTACCGGGCCATCGACCCCGGTGAATTGGAGAGCGTCAAGGAGGAGCTGGAGTACGGACGGTTCGACGAGCTGGTCCTCGCCGGGCTGCAGGGCATGATCGATCCGCCACGGGCGGAGGTGCCGGAGGCGGTGGAGCGCTGTCAGCGGGCCGGGGTGCGGGTGATCATGTCGACGGGGGACCACCGCATCACAGCAGAGGCCATCGCCCGGGAGGTGGGCATCCTCCAGGGCGAGGGCCGCGTGCTCACGGGCCAGGACGTGGCGGGGATGAGCGACGACGAGCTCGACTCCGCGATGGAGGAGACCCAGGTCTTCGCCCGGGTCTCTCCTGATGCGAAGCACCGCATCGTGGAGTCGCTGCGGCGCCACGGGCACGTGGTGGCGATGACGGGGGACGGCGTCAATGATGCGCCGGCGCTGAAGGCGGCGGAGATCGGCGTGGCCATGGGCATCGCGGGCACGGACGTGACGAAGGAGACGGCAGAGATGGTGCTAACGGACGATAACTTCGCCAGTATCGTCAATGCCATTGAGGAGGGTCGGGGCGTCTTTCACAACGTGCGCAAGGTGGTCAAGTTCCTCCTCACGACGAACGTCGGCGAGGTTCTGACCATTCTAGCCTCTCTCGTCATCCTGCCGGAGGCACAGCTCATCGTCACCCCCCTTCAGGTGCTCTTCATCAACATGGTCACCGATGGGCTGGTGGTGATTCCCATCTCGCTGGAGCCGAAGGAGGAGGACGTGATGGAGGAGCCGCCCCGGCGACCCGACGCGCGGATCATCGACCGCGAGATCGCCCTCAACATCGTCTACGTCGCAGTCTTCATGGCGGCCGGATCGCTGTGGACGTTCGTCCGCCGGGGGCAGGGCGGCGATGTGGTGGCGGCGCGGACGATGACCTTCACGACCCTGGCCATGTTCCAGATCTTTAACTCCCTGAACGTCCGCTCGCGGACCAAATCGCTGTTTCAGCTGGGGCTGTTCTCGAATCCCTATCTGGTGGGTGCCATCTGCCTGTCAGTGGCCTTGCAGGTCGCGGTGACCACCGTTCCCTTCCTCCAGGTGGCCCTGGATACGGTCCCTCTGGCCCTGGGGGACTGGGGTCTGGTGGTTCTGATCTCCAGCTCCGTCTTTGTGGCCGACGAGATCAGGAAGGCGGTGCAGCGGGCGCGGAGCGAGTAGACGGCGGACTCTGTCCAGAGGTGGACGGATTCGGTGGAGAGAACGCGGGCGGTGCAGCAGCGGTGCCGCCCGCTCCATTTTCGGAGGCCAAGCCCTGACTCGCGTGGGGCAGCCACCGCCGCTGGATCCGCTGCCGCCCGCGTCGCCTTAACGCACTCTCAGGATGGCCTCGATCTGAGCTGTGTGTTCGCGCTCGTGCTCCAGGAAACGGCGGAAGACTTTTCGCGCCGTCCAAAGCTCGTCGGGATGGTCGGTATACCGGGACGGGCAGAATACCTGGGACCGTTCGTGGGGGTACAGCTCACCGAGGCGACGCATGGCGCACTGGCGCGTCCACTCCAGCCAGTCGAGAGCCGTGTCCCTGACTCGATGCTCTTCATAGCCCGGGAGGTGCCAGTCCTGGTCGATCCGAGTCACGTACCATATCTCGGCCCCGCCGATGTGGCGCAGGATTCTCTCTACCGACCATCCGGTCGTGTACTCCTCACAGAGGAGCCCGTCCGGAACGCCGGCTATCAGGGCCAGCAGATCGCGTCTTGAGTATCCCATCAGTCTGAACAGGCGCTCCAGCTCCTCTCGGGCGAGGGGTTCTCGGTCTGGACCGAAGAGGGCAGCTCTGTCTCCAGGATCGAAGGGGCCGAACCCGTGGCTCTCCTCGACCACCTCGATCTCGCCCGTCTCCCCGTCAGCGTCCTCTCCGTGGGTGCCCAACCAGGTCAGGTATCCCTGGATCGCGATCGGGACCGCGGTCAGAGCGGCCTCTCGAGTCTCGGCCGCTGCGGTGCACCCGGGCAGATGAAGCACGTGAGCCATGGCCCGGCCATCGGCCCCGGCCTCCAGATAGACTTGGACCTTTTTGATCACCCCCTCTGCCTCAAGCGTCGGTGAGGATGGCCGTCTGGCTTGCCGCTTCATCCGCGACGGAACAGCGACCCCAGCAGCGTGCGCATCGCGTCGTTTGCCTCCCTCAGTTTGAGTAGGACAGCGTCGACTTCTGCCTGCCACTCATCATCCTGCAGGAGGCCCGGGTTCTGCCCCGCCCGAAGCACGAGGTTGCCCAACTCTCGCCCCAGGCGTGAGTAATCGCCCAGTATCGCGCCGAGTTCGTCCGGTTCGTCCGGTTCCTCTGGCTCGACGGTGGGTGTGGGCGTTGGCAGCGGCGCTGGGGTCTCCGTCGGCGTCGGTATCGCGGTATCCGGCGGGACAGGAGTATCGGGCGGCTCCGGGGTATCCGGCGGCACGGCGGGCTCCGTAGGTGTCGGGACCGGAGTATCCGGAGGCACCGGAGTATCCGTGGGTGGCGCTGGTGGTGTGTCCGTGGGCAGAGGGGTCTCCGTGGGCAGCGGCGGCGGTGTGTCGGTGGGCAGAAGGGTCTCCGTTGGCATTGGCGTCTCTGTGCGCATTCGGAACACGCCAACGCCGTGGAGACCCGCCGTTGCCGCGATCAGACTCAATGAACAGATGCAGCAGGCGCCAACGAGAGCCAGCACGATGGGAAGGGTGGTCCTCCACTCATCGGCCGGTACCCCCAACCATCCCTTCTTCTCCTGCCTGTCTTCTGCAGCGGGCGGGTCCGCTTCTGGTTGGTAGGTGCTCCAGCCAGTGTAGTCCTCCTCCTCCTCCTCCTCCTCCTCTTCTTCTTCCCCTTCGAAAAACGAATCCTCTCCGGGTTCGGCCTCGTTCCACCCGCTCGAGTCGGCGCCTTCGGCAGCCAGCTGGGGATCCTCTGGTTCCTCAAGGTCGCTTCGGACGGGTTCGTCCGCCCGAGCGCCACAATGCGGGCAGAAGCTCAGATCGGAACGCTCAGTCTGCCCCCCGCAGAACGGACACCGTCTGATCTCGTCCTGGTCCATCCCTCCCTCCCTGGAAGTGACACTAGCCTGTCTGGCCCCGGCGGCCTGACCACCGGCCGGGACTTCACCGTCTGACCCTGCGGGCTGCAGAGGGCCGTCTCTGTCCCATTCTCGCTCACCCGCACGGCGTGGGTGTATCCAACGGCGCTTGTTGCCGCCCTGCCTCGCGCCAGCGAGAGCGCCAGTGGTTCTTCGCCTCTTCGTTCTCCCTGTATATTCTATGCGAAGGATGATGGCTGTCCAGCTGGCACGCGCCGATCACGCCGCGAAGGTGGATGGCACCAGAACGGAGCAGCCCGCGAGACAAGCAAGGGAGAGGCCCCAATGAGTCCGACTGGTGGCTGCGGATAGCGTGGCCACCGCCTACCTTGACGTCGGCCGCGTCTATGGTATGGTAGGGTTCGGGTGCAATGATCGGTGCAGGGCACCGCCGGTTTAGCATCGACTCGCTTTCCACCAGATAGGGGGACGCAATGGACTACGGGCGCATCCTGAGCCGGGCATGGGAGATCCTCTGGGAGCACAAGTGGCTGGTTCTCCTGGGCGTGTTGGTCGTACTGGGGAGCCGCGGACCGGGGCTCTCAGGCGGTGGGACGGTGCAGATGCCCTTCCGCCCGGGTCGTTTCGGTTTTCGCCTACCAGAGTTCGATCCAGATGTCTGGCTGCCGGAGTTTCAGCGCCATCTAGACCTGCCCGTGGTCCTGGCCGTGATGGCAGGGCTGGTCATCGCGGCTATGGCTGCGCTGGTGAGCGCGACTCTGTGGGCGGTCTCGACGATCGCCCGCGGCGGGTTGATCGCCGGGGTCGACACCATCGACGGCGGGATGGTGTCGACCTTTGGGGCCGCCTGGAACGCGGGATGGGCGAAGGGGTGGCGGCTGATCGGCATCGGCGTGCTCCCCGCCATTCCCACGTTGATCCTTGGCATCCTGGTGGTGGGTGGGATGATCGTCTTCGCGGCGACGACCTTGATCCTCGGAGCGCCCTCGCCGGTGGTGCCCGGCGTTGGCCTGGCGGTGATGTGGGGTGTGGCGGTGTGTGTCCTGCTGCCCATCGCCCTGGTCCTGAGCGCCCTACAGGTGTTCGCCAACCGAGCCTGCATGCTGGAGGATCTGGGCGTCATCGCCGCCTATCGGCGCGGACTGAACGTGTTGGTCGACCACATTGGCCCAGCCCTGGTGCTGTTCCTCCTGCAGATCGTGATCAACGTCGTGCTGGGCGTGGTGCTGGCCATACCGCGGACCATCCTGACGTTGTGCTGTATCCTGTGGCCGGTGCTTCTGCTGATCCAGGCGGCCATCGCCACCTACTTCTCGGCCATGTGGACGGTGGCATGGCGAGAGTGGACCGGACTCGGTCACGCCGGCGATGGGACGCCCCCGGGCAGCATCGTGAACGATCTGTAATCGGCTCCGACTACGTCACACCGGTTGCCTCGGGCTCCAGGGCTGCGCGCTGCGGTGGATGCGCTCCCTCGTCACGGGACTGCCGGGCGGCGTGTCTGGGACCCTCCTTCGGACCGGACTGTCTCCGGCTTCACCGGTTGGTACGGGCCCCCGTGGCGGCGACGAATGCCTGGGCGTACCTTCGCTGATGATCCTGCAGCCCTCTTCAGTTTGGGCATTGACGACTGATGCTGGGTGTGGTAGACTGATCCTGGCAGTAGCGGCAGAGCGGCGCGTGTCTCGTCTCAGGTGAGGCGGGCCCGGCGATGGGCCCGAAAGGAGTACGCCGATGTCCAGGTCTCTGAGGATCATCTTCCTGATCCACACAGTGGTCAGCCTCATCCTTGGCCTTCCGATGCTTATCGTGCCGGGCCGCCTTCTGGGGTGGCTGGGCTGGGCGCCTATCGATCCCATCATCAGCCGGGTGCTGGGCGCGGCGCTGTTGGCGCTGGCCTGGAGCTCGTTTCGAGGTTGGCGGGCAGGTGACCGGACGCGGGTGGCGATACTAGTCGAGCTGGAGGCGGTGTTCACGGTCCTGGCCTCCATTGGCCTGCTGCGGCACTTGCTGTTTGCCCCGTTCCCCATCGCGCCGTGGCTGGCGTTCGTCGTCGTGGCGGCGTTTGCCGTAGCCTGGGTCGCGGTTCTGGTGGGCGTGGTGAGCAGATCCCGGATGAGCGACTGAGAGACGGAAGCAGCGGTTACCGGCTGCTGGTGGAGGCCCCCTCACCCTAACCCTCTCCCCCGCGGGGGCGAGGGGACGAGAGGCGTAGCCTGGGTCGCAGCGCGACCATTCTTCCCCCCGGGGCAAAGGGGGCGACAGGCGTAGGCGGGGTCGCGGTTCTGGTGGGCGTGGTGAGCTGATCCCGGGATGAGCGACTGAGAGACGGAAGCAGCGGTCACCGGCTGCTGGTGGAGGCCCCCTCACCCTAACCCTCTCCCCCGCGCGGGAGAGGGGACGAGAGGCGTAGGCGGGGTCGCAGCGCGACTGTTCTTCTGCCTGGGGGAGAGGGAACCACAGGCGTAGCCTGGGTCGCAGCGCGACCGTTTCTTCCCCCTGGGGGAGAGGGAAGCCGCGCGGAGTTGGCCTCTTGCTGTCGTCCCCGCGTGGTGCCCATTGACCGATCGGGCTGGACTCTCAGGATGATGGCGGGGCAGACCCGCTGGCCCGGGGCGGTTTCGCCCACTCAGAGGGGTGCGCCCACGCACCATCGGTCTTCTACGAATCGCAGGTGTGGGTGTGTTCTGGATTCTGAAGGAGCCGGGGTTGCGCGGGCGAGCTGGGCAGTGTGGACATCTCGGGGGGACGATGAGGAGCCTGGCCTTACCCCGGAGCGACGTAACCCGGCGCCCATTCCCTTGACTAACCGCCTGTTTGGGGTATCCTACTCTCTATGTTCTACGACGAAGCGAAGATCTACGTGAAAGGCGGCGACGGCGGGGATGGTGCGGTTGCCTTCCGTCGGGAGAAGTACGTGCCGCTCGGGGGTCCCTCGGGCGGGCGCGGCGGCGACGGTGGGGATGTGGTGCTCTACGTGGATACACACCGGAGCACGCTCTACCGCTTCAACAGGCGCACCCACTTCAAGGCGGATCGCGGCCGGCACGGCGGTGGCAGCGATCGGCGAGGGGCGGCGGGTGAGGACGTGCGCGCCCCCGTGCCGCCGGGCACGATGGTCTATGATGCGGAGACGGGTGACCTGCTGGGTGATCTGACGGAACCGGGGGAGGAGCTTGTGGCGGCCCGCGGGGGCCGGGGCGGGCGGGGTAACGCCAGCTTCGCCACCGCCACCGACCAGGCGCCCCGCGTGGCCGAACACGGCGAGCCGGGGCAGGAGCGCTGGCTGCGCCTGGAGTTGAAGGTGCTGGCCGATGTGGGGTTGGTGGGGAAGCCCAACGCCGGGAAGTCGACGCTGCTGGCTGCGACGACGGCGGCCCGCCCCAAGATAGCGGCCTACCCGTTCACCACTCTCCAGCCGAATCTGGGGATCGTCGCCCTGGATGCCGAGACCGAATTCGTTATGGCAGACATCCCCGGGTTGATCGAGGGGGCATCGGAGGGGAAGGGGCTGGGCCACGAGTTCCTGCGCCACGTCGAGCGGACCAGGGTGCTGGTTCACCTCATCGACGGGTTGTCGCCCGATCCCCTGGTGGATCTCGTTTCGATCAATGAGGAGTTGGCGGCCTTTAGCCCGGATCTGGCGGAGAAGCCTCAGCTCGTGGCTTTCAATAAGATCGATATGCCCGCGGCCGGGGAGGAATGGCCGGCGGTCAAGGAGGCGCTGGAGAAGGGGGCGGCAGGGCGCCCGTATCCAGCGATGGCGATCTCGGCCCTGACGGGCGAGAACACGCGCGAGCTGCTCTATCGGGTGGCCCGCATGTTGGAGGAGGCCCCGGAGCCAGAGAGAGCGCCGGAGCGGGTGCCGGTGTTCCGCCTGGAAGACGATGAGGACCGGTTCGTCATCGAGCGGGTGGATGACGGGTGGCGGGTGAGCGGGATAGCTGTGGAACGGCTGGCGTCGATGACGGTATGGAACCTGGATGAGTCGGTTCTGCGCTTCCAGCGGAAGCTGCGCCAGATGGGTATTACCAAGGCGCTGCGCGAGGTGGGTGTCGAGCCGGGAGATACCGTGTACATCGGCGACAAGGAGCTGATCTGGGAGGAGTAGCGGTGCTCCCGGGCTCGCCTGGTTCGGTGCGGCAGGATCTGATCAGACGCGGACCGGCCTTACCGACGGGGAGGGGGGAGCTGCCCCTGCGTGGGAGCTTGGATCAAGGGTGAGCCACATTGACGGCGCCCGAGGGGGCCAGGGTGCTGGCCGCACGGGACGGTTGGGGGTGATCGGCGGGACGTTCGACCCACCCCACTACGGCCACCTGGTGCTGGCTGAGAACGGCCGGGTCCAACTGAACCTCGACGCTGTCGTCTTTGTACCGGCCGGGATCCCGCCTCATAAGCCCGAACGCCCCATCTCGCCGGCCTGCCACCGGGTGGCGATGGTGGAGGCCGCTATCCGCGACAACGCGGCCTTCAGGTTGTCGCGAGTGGATGTGGACCGCCCGGGACCTCACTATACCGTCGACATGCTGGCTCTGCTGACCGAGGCTCATCCGGAGTCGACCCTCTTCTTCCTCATCGGTGGGGATAGTCTGGCCGAGTTTTGCAGTTGGCGTGATCCGGCGGCGATCGTGGCCCTGGCCCACCTGGCCGTGATGGAGCGCCCGGGTTGGGAGGCAGACGTGGACGGGTTGGAGGAGCGGATCCCGCAGATCCGGCAGTGGCTGGCCTGGGTGGATGGGCCTCATCTGGAGATTTCAGGGACGGACCTGCGGCGGCGGGTGCGCCAGGGGCTCCCAATTCGGTATCTGGTGCCGCCGGCCGTTCGGCGGTACGTACTTGCGCATCATCTCTACTGCAGCTAGGGCCTCCGTCGTCGACAGCAACAGAAGGGTGGTGGATTGGCGAACG
>SKLM01000009.1 GCA_007123205.1 Thermoflexales bacterium | reverse complement strand
CTCATGTTAGCACCGGGGTCAGTCTCGAATCCACCCTGGAAGAGCGCATGCGGCCCGTCCTCCATCACCGCCCGGAGCTTGCGTCTCTCAATCCCGGAACGATGAACTTCTGCACCGTGAGCTATCGTGACGGTACGGTCATCGCGGACCAGACCTACCACAATCCCTTCGAGGCCACCATCGCGTTCGGAAAGACGATGCACAGCGCAGGAATCAAGCCAGAACTGGAGTGCTTCGGGTTGGCGCACGTTCACAATGCGCTCTTCTTCCACGAGCACTATGATTTCCTCGAATCACCGCTCCACTTCTCCTTCGTCTTTGGAGTCATGGGAGGGGTACGTTTCAACGCTAACACGGTAGACGCGTATATCCAGGCCATTCCTGAAGGGGCTTCCTGGCAGGGCATCGGGGTCGGTCCCTTCTGTTTCCGGGTCGCCATGGTCTCAGCCGCCTTCGGCGGCCACATCCGGGTTGGGCTCGAGGACAACATCTACATCGACCCAGCCACCAAGACGAAATCGAAGGGCAATTGGGATCAGGTCGAGAAAGCTGTCGGGATTGCCCGGGCCGCAGGTCGCGAGCCCGCCTCACCACAGGAGGCCCGTGAGATCCTCGGCATCAGTTCTCCCGCGCCACCGCACGATTGACGTGGGCTGTTAGGACTTCCGTACCAGCCGGGCCGCGTCGTTCGACGGTTTGATCTGAGACCGATGAGCCAGGAGTCACGACACGAGACTGAGGAGAGAGTATGAGAAGTGAGGAGATGACGAAGGGCCTTAAGCGGGCGCAGCATCGCGCGCTGCTCTACTCGATGGGGTACACGGCTCGAGAGCTGGACGGGCCCATAGTGGGAGTCGTGAACACGTACAATCAGATCGTGCCCGGACACGTCCATCTGAACGGGCTCGCCGATGCCGTGGTTCGAGGGGTCTCCCTGGCGGGAGGCACGCCGGTCGTTTTCCCCGCCATCGCCATCTGCGACGGGCTGGCGATGGGACACGAGGGGATGAGATACGTGCTGCCCAGTCGTGAGCTCATCGCGGACTCCATCGAAGTGATGGCGATGGCCCAGCCCTTCGATGCCCTGGTTCTGATCACCAACTGCGACAAGATCACGCCCGCGGCGATGATGGCCGCCCTACGCCTCAACATCCCCTCGTTGATCCTCAGCGGTGGTCCGATGCTGGCCGGCCAGTGGAAAGACCAGGAGACGGACCTGACCACTGTCTGGGAGGGCGTCGGGCAGGTGGCAGCCGGAACCATCACCCAGGAGGAGTTGTCCGATCTAGAGGAACGGTGTTGCCCCGGCTGCGGGTCCTGTGCCGGGATGTTCACCGCCAACTCCATGAACTGCCTCGCCGAGGCCCTGGGGCTGGCCTTGCCCGGCAACGGAACCATTCCGGCCGTCAGCGGAGCCCGACTCCGACTCGCGAAGCAGGCCGGCTGGCAAGTGATGGATCTGTGGAAGAGGGGTATCCGCCCACGCGACATCGCTACGCGTGAGGCTTTCTTGAACGCTATAGCCGTCGACATGGCTTTGGGATGCTCCACCAACACCATCCTTCACGTGCCCGCCATAGGCAACGAAGCGGGCATCTCGATTGACCTGGACCTATTCCAGCAGATCAGCGATCGCACACCGCATCTGTGCAACATGAGCCCGGCTGGACCCCACCACCTGGACGATCTCGACCGGGCGGGCGGTGTGCATGGGGTCATGAAGCGGCTGCTTGATACCGGATTGGTGGAACCGGACGTGGCGACGGTAACAGGACAGACACTGGGTGAGAACCTGGAGGCGGCCGGGATCCACGACCCGGAGATCATCCGGCCCTTGGACCGACCCGTCCATGAGCAGGGGGGGATCACCATCCTTACGGGCAATCTCGCGCCCGACGGCGCCGTGGTGAAGCGGGTCGCGGTCTCTCCCCGCATGCTCCGACGCCGCGGTGGGGCCCGCGTGTTCGATAGAGAGGAAGAAGCAGTAGACGCGATTCTCGACGGTCGGATCGAGGCCGGCGATGTCGTGGTCATCCGCTACGAGGGCCCCAAAGGGGGTCCTGGCATGCGCGAGATGCTCTCTGCGACGTCGGCCATCGTCGGTGTTGGCCTCGGGGAGGAGGTAGCTCTCATCACCGACGGCCGCTTCAGCGGTGTGACGCGCGGCGCCGCCATAGGACACATCTCGCCGGAGGCAGCAGCAGGCGGCCTTCTGGCTCTTGTTGAAGATGGCGATGACGTTTCGATAGACATCCCCGATCGCACCCTATGCCTCGAGGTAGGCCACGACGAGATCAGACGACGGCGCGCTGCCTGGACGCCGCCGGAGCCGAGAGTGAGGCATGGGTACCTGCACCGCTACACGCAAATGGTGACCTCGGCCAGCACGGGAGCCATACTGAATCCCAGTGGGGGAAGCCAATCGGGTGGCGGAACTGGCTGTGCCGCCAGAACTGGGTCCCCCGGCCCAGAATGATACAGATCACGAAAGGAGATCGCTGTGAGTGAAGAACAGGTCGTAAAGTATGACGAGAGAGGTGTGGCGGACGGCGGCACCATCGGCTTGCCGCGCGAGATGACCCGGGAGAAGTGGTTGCAGGAAGTCTTCCCTGAGTGGGGTCAGTTTCTCAACCACGAGATCGCGAACTTCGAGGTCCAGCCGGGAACGGGGGCCATGTGGTACTTCGGGGGCCCGTCGTTCGCATTGAAGTCCCAGGCTGGCGCCGTGTTCACCGTCGATCTTTATGCCGGACCAAGCATGTTCACCGACGAGTCCTACTGCGGAGTGTGCCGCACCAGCGGCGCTGCGAAGCTCTGGTGGATGCGCCTGAACCCCCACGTGATCGATCCCTGGAGATTCGAACGCCTGGATGCTGTCCTGATCACCCATCACCATCAGGATCACCTTGACTTCTACACCGTTAGTGCTGCCCTTCAGACAACGGACTGCAAGTTCATCGCACCGCCCGAGTCGGCCCGGCGCCTGCGGGAGCACATGGGGGTACCCGACAGCCGGATCATCGTGGCCTATGTGGGTGAGAGTGTGCAGATCGAGGATATGAAGATCGATTTCGCCCCCAATTTCGACGTGATCGCCAGCAGAACCGGCTTCGACGAACCGGCGTCCTTCGAGGAGGTGGCCGTCAGCTTCATCTTCAACACAGAGGGGGGGAACATCGCCTTCCTGGGGGACACCCTATACCACAACGGCTACCGAATGGTGGGTGAGAAGTTCGACATTGACGTAGTCTGCATGAATATGGGGAACAACGCACCGGGGTACACGGACAAGATGAGCCCCTGGGACTTCTGGAGGATCGCCGAAGCCCTCAACGCCGAAGTCGTCATCCCCGACCACCACGACAACTGGGGCAACTGCTACGAGGATCCCTCCTACCTGGAGTACATCGTGAGACGCAAGAGCGCGGAGCCTCGCCACCCGGAGATGAAGTCGGTCGTCCTGCTCCCAGGGGCCCGTTACATCCACCCTGACGACAAGAACATCGGCCGCTACTTCTACCCGGACTGGCGAGAGCGGATGGACTGGACCAAGAGCGTGGAGTATGGATTGAAGGAGGAATAGCCAAAGGTCAGGGGGCGAACAGGGGACCGTCCGTTAGCCCTGGGGGTCCAACCGGGGCGGCAGAAAGGGTGATGAAATGGCCGACTCTCCGCCTCCCCTTCCCGCCCCGGGGCACGGCTACTGCTCTACGGCATCCCCTTGCCGTTTCACCGTAAGACGGGTCATCTCCATACTCCCGGGGGGACGCCATCGAGCCTGAGGCAGGCGGGAGTGGGAGAGGGCGAGAGGAGGAGCTACTATGAGCTTTGAGGGTCGATTCATTGACCTCAGTCAGGAGATCTACACGGGCATGCCCGTCTATCCCGGTCACCTGAAGACGGTAGTCTTCGAGCATATGTCCCACGATGAGTCTCGACGACAGACAGGGACCGCGTTCTCATATCAGACCAGCGGCATCCTGATGTGCGATCACGGCCCAACTCATATCGACTCAATCAGTCACATGTCGCCTGATCCCAACGCCCCCTCGGTCGACGAAATTCCCCTGCGCCACTGTGTCACCTCGGCTGTCTGTCTGGATGTGAGCGACGTTCCTCGTCAGACGCAGTTCGGCCCCGACAAGATCGAGGAGGAGTTGGGGCGGTGGCACCTGGAGATCCGGCCGGGCGACACCGTCCTGTTCTACACCGCCCATTACGATCGCCATTACGGGACACCCGAGTACGCCACTCATCAGCCCGGTCTAACGCGTGAAGCTACGGAGTACATCATCGACGGGGGCGTCGTCAACTTCGGTGTCGACTCGACCAGTCCCGATATGTGGCTCGATAAGACCTATCCCTGTCACACCGTCTGTCGTGAACGAGAGGTGACCCATATCGAGAATCTGTGCAACCTGGACCAAGTGATGGGGCAACGGTTCACCTTCATCGCCCTGCCCCTGCGCATCCGACGGGGCACCGGATCCCCGGTGCGGGCCGTGGCCATCCTTGACAATGATTGACGCCGCGAGCAGCAGCGAAACTTGAGACAACCCTAACCCATCGTGGGGGATCGGGGCTGACGTTGGGGCGGAGGCCGACGGCCCGCTTATCGGCTGCCTAAGGGCCGCGCAACCGGCTACCAGAACGGGTGGATAACGGGGGCAAGACTGATGGAGTTTCCTGATTTCAGCCTGGCCGGAAGGAAGGCGATTGTGACAGGCGCCAGCCAAGGCATCGGCCGGGGCATCGCCCTGGCTCTGGCAAATGCAGGCGCCGACGTCGCTGTCACTTCCCGCGCCAGAGAGCGGGCCGAGCCGACGGCCGCCGAGATTCGCCGCATGGGGCGCGGCGCGATCGCCGTCCCTCTCGACGTCACTGAGCTCCGGTCGATCGAGGCCATGGTCGAGGCTGTTGCGGGTGAGTTTGGACGCATAGACATTCTTGTGAACAACGCCGGCACTAATATCCCCGAAGAAGCGCTGGCTGTCACGGAGGAGCACTGGGACACGGTGGTCGACACCAACTTGAAAGGCCTCTTCTTCTGCTGCCAGCGAGTCGGCCGCCTGATGTTCGAACAACACGCCGGGAAGATCGTCAACATCGCCTCGCAGATGGGTCTCGTCGGCGGCCAGCTCCGGGCTGCCTACTGCGCCAGCAAAGGAGGCGTGGTGCAGTTGACGAAGGTGCTGGCCATTGAGTGGGCGCAAAAGAACATCAACGTCAACGCCGTCGCGCCCACGTTCATCACGACTCCCCTGACCGAACCGATGCTGGCGGACGAGGAGTTCCGCCAACAGGTTCTGAGCAGCATTCCGCTGGGCCGGGTTGGGGACGTGCAGGACGTGGTGGGGGCCGTGGTCTACCTGGCCTCGTCTTCGGCCGATCTCATCACCGGCCACACGCTGCTAGTCGATGGGGGATGGGTCGCCAGGTAGATCACCCGAATGCCTGACCACCAAAACAGCGCAGGAGCCTATTGTGGTTTCTCCAGGGCCGAGCACTGCCTTGTCTCCCCCGAGCCCGCTCACGTTATCTGTCAACGTGTGACGAGCCTGTGGGCGATGCTGACGTCCCGTGGGAGAAGCGCGCCCACCGCGCTCCGAGCACCCTCGAATCACCGGCAGAGACAACTTCGTGCCAACAGCCGGTAGACTATCCAAGTGGGCAGCAGGTAGCTCGCCTCAGGAAACCCCTTCCCTGCCGGCGGCTACCGAGACGTTCGCGCATCAGCCGAGGTGTTTAGAACAGGATCACGTTGCGCAGCGCCTCGCCCCGCTCGATCGCTTCGATGGCGTCGTTGATCCTAGTCAGGGGATAGCGACCACTGATCAACTCATCGAGCTTAAGTCGCCCCTGCAAGTACAGCCCAGCAAGACGTGGTACGTCGACGGACAGGCGTGTGTCCCCCATAAAGCTCCCCTTGACGGTTCGGCCCCACGTAAGGTGATGGGCGTTCAGCACAAAGTCCACATCTTCATTCGGCGGCATCCCCACGATGACCGCGGTACCGCCTTTCCGGATCATCTGCGCAGCTTGCGCGATCACCATCGAGCTTCCCACAGTGGCAAAAGCGTAGTCGACCCCGCGTCCCTGCGTCAAAGCCAACACCGCCTCTACGGGGCCCTGGCGCCCGGCGTTGACCGTGTGGGTGGCGCCAAACAACGTGGCTGCCTCCAGCTTGTTGTCCAGAAGATCTACGGCGATGATCCTCGCAGCTCCGCATAGGACCGCACCCTGCACGCTGTTCAACCCGACCCCACCGGCACCTATGATGGCCACATTGCTTCCGGGCTCAACTCGCGCCGTGTTCGCCACCGCTCCAAAGCCTGTGATCACGCCGCAAGCGAGGAGGCAGGCGTGGTCCATCGGCACCTCTTCCGGAATCGGGACGATCTGGCTCTGATCCACGACGACATACTCAGCAAATCCACCGGTGTAGATGCCCTGGGCGATCGGCTTGCCGTCTTTCCCGTGGAGCCTGGTCTCCGAATCGAGCACGAACTCACCTTCGCAATTGTAGGGCCTTCCCAGAATGCAGTAGAAACAGTGCCCGCAGGCGCGCAGCAGGGACACGACCACCCGATCCCCTGGCTCAGCCCTGGAGACACCGGCTCCAAGGTCGGTCACTGTGCCGGCGGCCTCGTGACCGGCGACGACCGGTACTGTTCCACCCCACTCCCCCCGGATGAGGTGCACGTCGCTGTGACAGATGGCACACGCATCTACCTTCACAGCAACCTCTCCCTCCTGAGGGGCATCAACCACGATCTCTTCAACAACCAGTGGTGCTCCGAATTCACGGCATACGGCAGCCTTCACGATCACCTCCAGTTCTGATGCGTGTCCCTGCGGTTGGCCGAGTCGTACTAGACGGTCTGTGCTTACCAGATCGATAGGCACGAACCGTGCTCCCGAGTCCGGGAGACGCACAGTTCGTTTCCAGCCCAGGGTCTGCGTAAGCGCGGCGCCTGCTGCGTCCAGCGCTGATTCGATCTGTGGTCCGCGGACGGTTCACGGATCCAGTCATAGAGGGGTATCCAACATCGTCAAATGGAGTGCGTCACCCCTATACGGGTGAGCGGCTGCGACCTCTTCGTCGAGCTCAACCCCCAGACCTGGCTCGGTGGAGGGTATGATGTACCCCTCCTCCCACCGGATCGGCTCTTTCAAGATCTCCGCGTGGAATCCTCCCCACGTCATAATCCCCTCCTGTATGAGGAAGTTGGGGCTGCAGACGTCAAGCTGGATGTTCGCAGCGCCCTCAATCGGTCCACAGTAGAGGTGTGGCGCAATCTGCGCGTAGTGAGCTTCTGCCATGCCGGCGATCTTCTTGGCTTCCAAAATACCGCCTACTCTTCCCAGGGCCATCTGGAGTATGGATGCAGCGCCCTCCTCAAGCACTCTCGCGAACTCGTACTTCGTGGTGAGCCTCTCGCCCGTCGCTACGGGAATGGTGGTCGCTCGCGCCACCCGCGCCATCTCTCTCACATTCTCCGGGGGTACCGGTTCCTCAAACCACAGGGGGTCGAACCTCTCCAGCCTCCTGGCCAGGCGTATGGCGCTTGAGGTCGTCATCTGCCCGTGGGTTCCGAAGAGTATGTCACATTCGCCACCGACGGCCTCCCGGATGCTCTCGACGTAAGTCTCCGCATTCTCCAGCTGCTGCAGTGAGAGTTGCCGGGGATCAAAGGCAGACTTAGGGAGCACGGGGTCAATCTTGACGGCGCTGAATCCCAGCTCCACATACTCAGCTGCTCTACGCGCAGCCACTTCAGGGTCGTGGTACACGTCGCCCTCGTCCGCTTCCTCTGGGTAGAGATAGGTGTAGGACCTCAGACGTTCGCGAACCTGCCCTCCCAGCAGATCATAGATAGGCCGGTTGAGTTCCTTCCCAATGATGTCCCAGCAAGCCATCTCAATCCCGCTCAGTACCCCCATCAACGACAGATCCGGATGCTGGGTGTAGCCACTCGAATAGACGATTCGCCACAGCCGCTCTATCTTGAATGGATCAGCGTCAACGACGTACCGCTCGCACACGTCCTCTATCATGCGCGTCACCACGTGGGGGTGGAACGGCACAGAGTATACTTCTCCAACACCTTCCACTCCACAATCGGTCACGAGCTTGAGAAATATCCAATACTCGCCTCCGAAGCCCGGTGCGGGATTCGCTACCACCCATGTCTTGACATCGGTGATTCTCACTTTGACATACCTCCTACTGTTGGTAGATTGGTACATTGGTAGATTGGTACATTGGTAGATTGGTACATTGGT
>SKLM01000117.1 GCA_007123205.1 Thermoflexales bacterium | reverse complement strand
GTTCTCGCCCATCAGGCAGGTGCTCACTCCCAGCCGGATGGTCGGTTCGTGCTCCAGACACTCCTGCCAGAACGGACTAGCCATCGGGCCACCGCCTTCCCATCCAGAAGCGATGCCAGTCCCCGCCGCTCCTCTGGAGGGCAATCAGGATATAGAGACTGGCGGTGAAGAAGCCCAAGATCATCATCAAGGCGATCCAGATCACGGCGCGCGGGAGGGACTGCTCTCGATAGGCGATCCACCCGGAGAAGAGTATGAACCCGACGTAGAGATCGACCAGGGACACGATGCCCCAGGGCATCGACAGAATGACACTGCCCTCCTGGCCCAGATCACCAACGCTGAAGGCGTAGATGAGAACGCCTGTCATAGCAACGAGGCCCAAGAAGGCGATGATTTTCGCCAGTTTCATAGATTTCTCCTCCCGTCAATGAACCGGATCAAGGATCTGCAGGATGGTATGGTACGGAGCCTACTCATTATCGGCCTCTCTTCATGAACTCGCGGAGCACGGTCGTGGCGTAGGAGCCCTTGGGCAAGCTGAACGTGAAAAGCAGACCATCCGGGTGGGCTGCAATCTGTAGGTCGTCCAGCAGAAGTCGGGCAGGGCGGCGGCTGCCGCTCAGGTGAGCACGACGGAGTATATCCTCCCCCACTGCGGCTTGCTCGAGGACTTCGCGCTCCAACTCACCCGGTCTGCCGGCGGCCCACCACATCCTGGAACCGTAGATCGGGCCGGTGTAGGTGATCTCGTCGCGCTCAAAGCGCGCCTGCTCGACCTGAGCATCTGCGACCTCAAACAGGCCGCCAGTGTCGAGTTTCTTGGCGACGTCACCAGTGAGCAAGCGCTGGAACCAGCCGCGCTCGATGCGCGCCGCCAGCCAGGTGTTGAACAGCGCCGATTGGTAGGCGCGGAGGAGCAGACGTCTCAGCCAACGCTTAGTCGGTCCCCTTCCGGTGAGCAGAATCTCCCGCCCGCGCTCGGCGTTGTCGCCGTAGGTGCCGAAGCGCTGGGGCCCGTAGAAGTTGGGGAGCCCGCTCGCCCTGAGGGTTGCGGCGATGGAGTCGGTTCGAGCGAGGGCTGCGGGCTCTGGATCAAGGACAACGATGCGGAACCGGTTGCCGAGCAAGTGCCCGGCCCTGATCTTGTTGCGATGGCGCCGCACCCACTCGACCTCGACGGGGAGAGTCTCCTGAATCTGGCGGGCGACGATGCTCTCATCGGCCGCTGGCAAGTTGAGGGAAAACGTCTGGGTGGTGCGAGCGTGCTTATCCTTGCGCCCGGCGCATCCAACGTCCACCTCGCGCAGGTCGAACATGCGTCTCAGCTGTCTCTCTATGTCCCGTGTCGTCCACCCGGCGCGGGTAAGACGGACGTAGACATGCGGCCCCTCACCAGAGGCTTCGTATAGTGGTATCTCCTCGACGACAAAGTGGTCGGGTTCAGCCTTGATCTCACCTCCGATCCCCGGCATATCGGCCGTGATGTACGGAAGATCGGCGACGTCGACGAGCGGTGACGATTCAGGGGAGCTCATCCGGAGTCTTCGATGCCCACCAATACGGTCCCGTCCTCGACCTTTGTAGGGTAGACCCGAACCGGTCTCTCCTGCCGGATGGCGCCGAGGGCGCGTCCCACTACCGGGGGCCAGGGTGCCCAATCCAGAACGACACCCGTCTTCAGGTCGAAGACGCTGCGATGACGGGGGCACACGATGGCGCCGTCAGGGGTGATTTCCCCCTTCTCCAACCTGGCTTCCATATGCGGACAGCGGTTGTCCAGCGCGTAGATCTGCCCTTGATGGTTGACAAGCAAAATCTCGACATCCCGGACAGCCGATACGTGACGAGTGCCCGGTGGGATCTCCCGTTCGGGTACTACTGCAACCCACTCCATTCTTACCTCCAGGTCCTAGTCCAACAGATCTCGCAACGCTGCCTCCAAGTCGGGGAAGCGAAAGGTGAAACCGAGGTCCAGCAGGTTTTGGGGAACGGCCCGCTGCCCGTCGAGAAGCACCGTACTCATCTCGCCGAGTAAGAGCTGCAGCACGAATGAGGGCACCGGGAACAGGGCAGGACGATGCATCACCTGGCCCAGTACGCGGCTAAACTCGCGGTTCGTAACGGGTTTCGGGGCCGTCACATTGAAGGGCCCGCTGGCCGCAGCGGTCTCAATCAGGAATTGGATGGCCCGGACTTCATCGTCGATGTGAATCCAGGGAAGCCATTGGTTGCCGGTACCCAGGCGACCTCCGACGAAGAAGCGGAACGGCAGCATCATACGAGGCAAGGCACCGCCCTTGGGGGTCAGTACAACGCCGCTCCGAATGACAATGTGTCGAGAGCCGGGTTGGGTACACCCGGATTCCCCGACGGGCGAAGTCGAGGCTTCCCAGGCCACAGCTGTCTGTCCGAGAAAGCCCGGGCCTGGGGGTGCTTCCTCAGTCAGTGCTTCGTCGCCCCGTGGGCCATAGTAGCCGGCGCCCGAGGCCTGAACTACGACGCCGGGTTTGGAGGTGGCTTGAGCGGTTGCCTGTACCACAGCGCGCCCCGCGTTCAGGCGACTCTCGCGGATGACACGCTTAGAATGGGGCGTCCATCGGGTGGCGAGACTCGCGCCGGCCAGGTTGACGATGGCGTCGGCGCCACTGGCGAACCGCACCCACCCCTCGGCGGTGCGCGCGTCCCAGCGAGCGACCTGGACTCCGGCGAGCGCATCAGGTGCACGGGCCGGAGAGCGACTCAGGACCAGGACTTCGTGCCCTTCAGAGACCAGACGCACGCTGAGGGCCTGACCGATCAGTCCGGTCCCGCCAGTGATGATGATCCGCATGAGAATGGTCTCTCGTCCTTACCTCATCTGAAGGACGCTACTGATTGTCTCCATGGATGCCGCCTCATTCCATTTGGTCTGGCATACCCACGGGCGCGATCTACCCGGGGGAGGATCCAGGGTCTGACCAATAATGGACGGGCAAGGGCATCTAGGGTTTGACGGCAGACACGCATGCAAAGCCGACAGCACCGGGCCCGATGTGGGCCCCGATCACGGGCGTCACCTCGGCCTCGAGCGGCTCGCTGTCTCCCGGGAAGAGGTGTCGGGCGCGCTCACGGAGTTCTGCTATCTTGTCCGGCGCGTTGGTATGCACGAGAGCCAGGTCCTCAAGGGGCGCCAACTCACCCAGCATATCAAGCAGCCGTTGCATCGCGCCTTTGCTGGTGCGGGCTTTCAACACGCCGGCATCCCCGTCGTGCATGGTGAGCAGCGGCTTTATGCGGAGCAGGCCACCAATCTTGGAGACCGCCCAGTTCATGCGGCCGCTCCGCTGCAGGAACTCCAGTGTGTCCAGGGCAGCGAACAGATGGGTGCGCCTCGTCTTTTCGGTCAGTGTGTCGACGATCTCCACGACCGAGCTCCCGGCAGAAGCCAGGGCCGCTGCTGTCTCGACCAAGAAGCCCGTGCCCACACTGAGCTGGCCCGAGTCGAAGACGGTGACGGGCACGCCCTGGGTGGCGTCCGCACCCAGTTGGGCCGTGTTCAGGGTTCCACTGAGGTTGGCCGAGATGTGGATGGAGAGGATCTCTTCGGCGCCCTCGCCGGCCAGCTGCTCGTAGGTCTCCCGGAACATCTCCGGGCCGGGTGAGGCTGTCTGCGGGTGCTCCACGAAACTCGGCAGTCGCTCATAGAACTCCTGACGCGACATGTCGATCCCGTCCAGGAAGCTCTCCGTGCCAACGTTGATATAGAGCGGCACAACGGTGACCCCGAGACCGGTCGTGGTCTCCGGGGGCAGGTCGCAGGTACTATCGGTGACGATGCGAATGGACATGGTAACCTCGATGGTATGGATAGGCCGAGGGCTCACGGAGCCGAATAGAGCTTAGCGGTCCGAGCAGCCATCTTGAAGTCGTTGTGGCGTAAGCCATTGATGTCGTGCGTGTACCAGGTGATCGTTGCTCGACCCCAGGTCACCGTGATGATCGGATGGTGGCGGTGCTCCTCGGCAAGCTCACCCACCCGGTTCGTGAAGCCCAGCGCTTCAGCGAAGTTTCGAAACTCGAAGGTCCGACGTAGCTTGTCAGCGCCTCCCTCCTGGACGAGGTCCCACTCAGGCACCTCATCCATCAACTGCTGGATCGCTGCGTCGGTTAGCGGTTGGTCATCCGCGCGCAGTGCTGATGGGTCCATATCATCTCACTCCTAGTCTAAGTCTGATTCTCTGTGTACGCACCTGATACTCCCGCGGGGCAGCGTGCAGCCTGCTTTCCAGCGGGTCCCTAACCATAGGAGGCGACCTTTGGGCAACTTAGGTCTCGTTAGAGCCGTCCTCCCATCCCTCCCAGAGATCTCCGGCCTGGACAGTCGCAGATGCGACGAAGCAGCCGCGCTCGGCGCCCCCTACTCACTCCAACGTGTCTTCCAGGAAAGCCAGCACCGACGCCAGGAACTCCTCGGGGCATTCCTCCTGCGGCACATGGCCGCAGTTCGCGAGGACTGCAAGCTCGGCATTGGGAAGCTCCCCGGAAAGTCGGACACTTGACTCGACGGGGACGATTCGGTCGTCATCGCCCGTAATCACCAGAGCCGGAATCGCGATGTGGGTGACGCGATCGGCCAGGCCGCCCCCTCGAGAAGTCCTGGTCAACTCCCAGAGGGCTCGATCCCAATCATCCACCCGCAGGGGTCGGCGGTACCCAGCGCGGACGTCAGGGGTGATCCTGTCAGGGTCGTGCCAGGCACTCTCCAGGAATCGATCGCCCCGCTCGGAGATCTGGCGGGCGAGTAGAGGGCCGAGGCGATCCATCTGGGGCGTGTTGAGCAGCGGACGAATCCATCCGGGGGCACCCCCACCCTCGTAGATGGCGGGCGAGACGAGGACCAGCGCCTCCACCCGCTCTGGATACGCCAAGGCCGTCTGGACGGCCACGGTGCCGCCGGCCGAGTTCCCCACGAGGACAGCTCTATTGAGGTGCAGCGCGTCCATCAGACCGACGACCAGTTCCACTTGAGCCTCGGGCGAGTAGGGGTTCTGGCCATCTTCCCACCCAAGCGGGCGCCCGGTAAGGCCGAAAGCCGGGCGATCGAAGGCAACGACCGTGCCCAACGCGCCCAGGGGCTCCATGGTCTCGCGCCACGAGAAGACACTGGCACCAAAGCCGTGGAGGAGGACGAAGGCAGGCTGACCGCTGCCGAGAGCCTTGTAGTGTACCTGCAGTCCGTTGATCTGGATGAACTGGCTGTCCTCGTCCGCGAGGCGCTCCGCCGGGAGGGTGTCGGGGAGAGCAGGAACCGGGACCAAAAACGGGGCGATTAGACCAAGCACCAAGATGAGGCCCAGCCCAATCAGAACGCCGCGTAGGCAGCCCCCGCCGAGCGGCTTCGTACCATCGACCGTTGAACGAGTCATCTCTCTATTCGCTGAAGGAGCGCCAGGGTTGCAGCGGTCACCTCACGCTGTTGCGGGTCCCGGCTGATCGCAGGTGCATTGTCGCCTCGCTGAGAGCCGTACCAGCCGAACTGGGCGTGATTTCCACCCTCCACCGCAACCCATACTGTGGTTGATGGAAGCAGGGGGCGCGAGGCAGCGACTTTGTCGGCCGTGGCGAGTCCATCAAGCGTCCCGAAGATGGTGGAGACCGCTAGATCGCGTTCAGACAGGTCGTCGCCCTGGGCTGGGTAGGCGGCCCAGAGCACCAACCCATCCACCGATGACGGATTCCGGTACGCAAAGCGCGCTGCCATCGCCCCTCCCAGCGAGTGGCCACCAACGGCCCAACTGGCTATTGTGGGATAGGCCTCGATGACGGAGGCCGCACGTTGTGGCCCAAAGAAGGCAAGGTTGAGCGGCATGGGTACGATAACAACCAAGTATCCCTTGCCGGCGATCTCCCGGGCTGCCGGCGCATATGCAGCTGGCGGAACGCGCCCACCGGGATAGAGAATCAGGCCAGTCGCGGGTGGGTCGGCCTGCGGACGAAAGACCAGCCAACCATCCGTCGTAACCAACACCCCGTCCCACTCCACGGGAGCATGGAGAGCCGCCCGCGCCTCCGGCAGCGCGCTGGGCGTCCACGTCGCCCAGAGAACGAAGCCGCCGACCAAGAGCAGGAGCACAAGGAGCAGTAGCCACCACCGCCGCCTAAGATTCGATCCGCCGTGCTCCCGCCGGGACCTCATCCGGACACCGCACCACCCTGGACGCGTTGCGCCAGCTGCCCTTCGAGCCAGTGGACGATCGGCTGACCTTTCTCATTCAGGTGTGCCTTCGTCGCGTCCCGGTAGGCGAAAAGCAGCGCAGGAACGATTTGGGCCGATCCGTAGGCCTCACTTCGCAGGTCACCCAGCCACTCAACGTATTCCGTCAGTAGGTCCAGCTCCCCGAGCCTCAGAGCGGCGAGAAGAGCGTCAGAGAAGCTCCGGCTCATCTCTCGGAGTGGTTCCGGGGCGAGACCGGTGTCCCTAAGGTATTCCCAGGCTCGTGCCTGCAGAGCCAACTGATTATCGCGATAGTGAGATGCGGCTGCCTGGTAGACCTCGGACGCAGCCTCCACCCTCGGCCTCTGATCGGGTCCGACAAGCATGGGGCCCACGGCTTCGACGGACTCCTCCAGCGTCGCACCCAGGAACTGCCCGACCACCCGCTGCCGTAGCTGGGGAAGACGGTTGAAAACCCCGCCACCGAAGGCCACCGGAACACCCATCCGATCGATTCTCTGGGCCACTTCGAGTAGACTGCCCGCCGTGTGAAGCTGTTGAGCGCCCAGTATCACGATATCGGGTGCCGTCTCGTCGACGGTCCGTTCCATGTGACGCACGGGAGCATTCGCACCCAGGTGGATCACGTCCCAGCCGGCTCGGCGGAGTAGGAGGGCAAGGATGAACGGTCCGATGGCATGCTCCTCATTTGGAGGACAAGCCACCAAGATTCGATCACGCCTGGATGGTGGGGGTGTGCTACTCATCAACGTCCTTATGCGCCGCATCGCCAGCTGCGAGGCGAAGTGCTCCTGATGCACGGTCGCCTCGCCCCGATACCAACGGCGACCAACCTCGGCGATCGCCTCGCGGATGATCTGCAGGCAGACCACCTCCGGAGGATAGAGGGCAAAGGCGTGGGTCAGGGCGCCCTCTGCTCGCTGCTCATCGAAGGCCAGGCAAGCCGACAGCCATTCCATGCGCAGGTCGCTCAGCTGATCTCCGGTCGGCGACCGCAGTGCATCCGCCGGGGATGGCACGGCACGCAGGGGATCCTGGCCCCGCTCCTCCAGAGTCCGATACAGTTCCACTGCCCTGCCGATCCTGAGACCTTCTTCCTGGCGTCCAACGAGCCAGCGCACGACATCGATGTCCCATTGCGAGTAGACTCTGTGGCCCGCCTGCGTCCGCTCGGGTTCGGGCAGTCCGTAGCGGCGCTCCCAGGCGCGCAAGGCATCGTCCGTGACGCCGGTCGCTTCCACGACGGCCTTCAGGTTGAAAATCGGGTCGCGATAGATATCTCTTGCCATTCTGGAATCCTACCTTCATCAGAACAGAACACTTTCGACATTTTACCCGATTGTCAATAAGTTGTCAAGGAATTGGTGCATGTGGTACGCCCTCCCGGGGGAGCCTCATGCTCAGATCTGGGACTGCGTCGTCATCAGGAAGCAGCAGACGGTGCCCAGAGCAGCCGCGGTCAGCGCGGGGCGCCGACCGGACCTCTGGCGGTTCCACGGATAGGCGGTGGCACCGCGGGATCATCACGCTCAAGCAAGGAGGCCAGCCACCGGGGACAGGGGACAGCTGGTGGCGCTGGGAGCCAGAGCACCGACAGGGCGAAGGGCCGGACGACACCACTCCGCGATGAACTCGATCCGGTATTCTGGCTGTTTCCTGCGCCACCGATCAAGGCACAACCCTGCCCAGCTCCGCCAGACGGCGCTTCAAGAAGCGGATGTTGTCAACCGGCGTCGGATCTATGTCGTTGCACACCGCCAGGTAGTAGCTGACGTAGTCTCCAAACTGGATGAGGGAAAGCATCTGTGCCAATTCGCTCTCTCCACGCCCGCTAACGCTGCCAGCCGACACGCCCTCTCGGTCGAGCAGCTCGAGCGTCACATCCCATCGCTCCTGAATGCGCGGGGGGTCGAAGTCAGAGCGCAGAAGAAGCACTACGGCCAGTTCCCGCACGTCCACCGGGACCCCCAAGCCGACGACAGTATTGTGGTTGAGCTCGGGCAGGATCTCGAAGAACGCCCAGTGCTTGGCGTTCTCGTTGAACTGAGTCTTCCAGCGATTGGCAACGG
>SKLM01000288.1 GCA_007123205.1 Thermoflexales bacterium | reverse complement strand
GATCGGTGGGGGTGATAGCTGCGGTGGGTAGGGTCTCCGGGTGGTCCAGCCGACGAAGCTCCAGCAGGGGTGCGGGCAAGTAGACAGCGTATCGCCCTGGGAGAGCGCGGATGACGGTCGGGAGTGCCACCAGGGCCGACCCCAGCAGCACCAGCGGGACAATCAACAGAAGAGCCCGCAATTTCCTCATACTGCCTGATGATACCCTGAAGTAGAGTGGGGCGCCAATGGATGGGGTCGCCGCTGAACTGGGACCCGGGCGCCGATGAACGACGCCCTGATCCTGCAGGCACACTTGTCATCCTGAGAAGCGGCGGAAGTGGAGCGGCTGGACCGACGATGGGTCTCGGTCACCCCGGCCATACACAACCCCCTGGTGAGCATTCCTCCGCCGTCGAGCAAGCTCCGATTGCCGATGGGCGGTCGTAGCACTGAGCCGACGGAGTCTCTGTGCTTGATTGGCTCAGTTCGCCTGCGGACCCGTATCTTACCCCTGGCGGTCTGGATGGCCCCCAACCTTGAGTTTATCGGTCTGCCGGTGTATACTGTCCTTAGTCGAGGTGCTGTACAGCGGGTTTCTTCCGTTTGGACTGCACTCGGGATATCATGCGCGCGGAAAGCCTGCCCGCTGACATGGGTGCCGAAGCTTCCGGCGCCCGACGGGGCTGTTCCTAGAGACGGCCTCGACTGGGTGTGGCTCGACGCGTCGGCCGTGGGTCACGAATGGGGGCGGTCGCCGGCGACCAGGGTGCACGTCAGCACTCAGTTGCTGCGAGGAGCTCAAGGCAGGACTGGCTGCGGAGTCTCTGGCACCTGGGGGTCAGGCTGCCACCGTAGTGGTTCCAATAGGGAGGTGAGTTACCAATGCCACGGAGGCAGCAGACGCGAGGGGAGTGTGTTTTCTGCGGTCGGGAGATGACCAGAGGGGGCTTGGTGCGTCATCTTGGCGCCTGCTCGGAGCGCCAGGAGGCAATTACGAAGGCCAACTCGGGCCCTCGAAAGGACGAGACGCTCTATCACCTCCAGGTGCAGGATGCCTGGGAGGGGACCTTCTGGCTCCATTTGGAGATGAGGGGATCGGCGACTCTGGACGATCTCGACCACTATCTACGGTGTATTTGGCTGGAATGCTGCGGGCACTTGAGCCAGTTCTCCGTCGGGGGCTGGCGAGGCCAGGAGATATCGAAAGCGAAGCGGGCGAAGGAGGTGTTCGAGCGAGGACTGGAGTTGACCCACATCTATGACTTTGGGACCACGTCGGAGACGTTGGTTAAGGTGGTGGAGATTCGGAGAGGGAAGCCGTTGACGCTATTTCCGATCACCCTAATGGCACGTAATCAACCACCAGAGGTGGCGTGCCTCGAGTGTGGGCAGTCAGCGTCGTGGTTGTGCCTGGAGTGCGTGATTGAGCAGGATGAATGGGGGACCTTTTGTGATCAGCACGCCGACGAACACCCGCATGAGGATTACGGGGCGCCGGTGCCGCTCGTGAACTCACCTAGGGTAGGGATGTGCGGTTACTATGGGCCGGCGGAGCTGCCCTACTGAGTGAGGTTAACCGGATCGCTATGTTTCCGCCATCCCGGCGGCCAACTGGACCGGCAGCTGCGGAGGAGCGATGTGGGATATCAGAGAGTACCGGGAGAGCGACGTCGGGAGGTTGTTTGAGTACTGGAACCGGTTGGGAGGAGACATTCCGTACTTCTTCCCCGTATCGACTCGAACGTGGGAGAAGTGCCTGCTCCACGACCAGCGCGATGGCGAGCCGATGTTCGAGGACCTGCACACTCGCGTGGCAGTAGATGGAGGGCAGGTTGTTGGCTTTGTCCAATATGGACAGCCGAGTTTCGCCTGGGAAGAGAGGGGGGAGAGGTGCCAGAATCCCCAGATCGGAGTCGTTCGTCAGCTCTACTTTTGCGAGGGCCGCGATGAGGTGGGAGAGGCGTTGCTGGTCGAAGCTGATGCCCAGCTGGCCCGCTTCAACCAGACTCACGCCTTCTACCACGCCCTTGGTATGAGCTGCACGGCTCACCACGGGAAGCTTCACCATAGCCAGCGCCACGTGCATCGGCTCTTGAGGAGCTGGGGGTTCCAGATCGAGCACGAGAATGTCTACTGTGTGCTGGATCTGGTCCCTCCGTCCCCGGTCGAGGATTCCCCCCTATGGATCCGCACGGACGCAGAGACCGATGGCGAGAGGTTTGAGATCCGGCTGGGTGCGGAGCGCGTGGGCGGTGCGCGGGTGCGGTACGTGGATAAGCTGACCGATGGTTGCGCCCCCGACACCGCCTATCTGTCCTGGGTCGGCGTGGACGAAGCCTATCGCGGCCGAGGCATAGGCGCCGAGTTCCTGAAGTGGCTGATCGGCTTTCTGGTTGCGAAAGGATATTGCACGCTGCACGTGGACACGGCCCGGGAGAACGCTGTCGCCCGGCGGCTCTACGGGAAGCTTGGATTTCAAGAGGTGGGGTGGACGAGAAGCTATGTGCGTCTCGGCGAGGCGCTGGGCTGAGGGAGCCGGTGCCGGGCAAGGCTGACCTGCCTGGTGTCCGCGGACGACCACTGCTCAGGCCCCGTGAACAGGTAGCCAGACTGATGGAGCAGCCAAGGGGGAACCGATGGCCAAGGAGATTCTGCGAGGTCTGGGAACGCTTGTCGCGATGGTGGTCTGAGCCGGGCTGGTTTACGCCGGGTGCGTAATCTGGCCGTTCGGCTTCCGACCCACTGTTGGATACGCGGCGGCGGGAGTGGTAGTTGTCGTCACGTTGATCCAGTATGTGGTGGGACTGGTCAAGAGGACGTTGGTGGCTCCGGGAACCTGAGCCCGAGGGTTGGCGATTTCGGGCAGGACGGACTGCCCCCACCAACCATCGAGGTGGGCCAAGCCGGTGGGGCTGTCGGTCCGAGAGATCGTTGGTCACGGACCTACTGACAGAGGACTGCTGGGGTAGGCGGTACGCGCTGCACCGGTGCACGCGGTGAGAACGTAATCGACTGGGCTGAGGTGACCGGGGCATGAACGTGGAGATCATCGAGGAGTCCACAGCGTCTCTCTCGGAGTACGCCCGGGTGTCCATCGCTTTCTTGGTGACTTCCCACCTGCGCGTCGAGCCGATAGACGGTGGGCTTGGGGGCCTGCGGCTCGTTGAGGAGCGAGTGGACGCGCCGTATGTCCGAGACTTCGACGCCGAGGATCCACCGACGAGCTGGTTAGACCGTTGGGAGATTTCGCACTGGCCCGTTCTGTCGGCGTTCCGTGGGTCTCGTCGTGTCGGTGGTGCCGTCGTTGCCTGGCGAACGCCGGGCGTGCACATGCTCGAGGGGCGGCGCGATCTGGCTGTCCTCTGGGACATCCGCGTCGATCGTGAGTACCGGGGGCGAGGCGTCGGCTCCAAGCTGTTCGCTGGAGCTCTTGACTGGGCCCGTGAGAGGGGTTGTTCCGTGTTGAAGGTGGAGGCGCAGAATACCAACGTGCCGGCCTGTCGCTTCTATGCCAACCAGGGCTGTGAGCTGCGGGCCATCTGTCCCGGGGCCTACGCCGATGCTGCGGACGAGGTTCAGCTGTTGTGGTACAGGGCGTTGGCGGACGCACGGACCGACTAGAGCCGTCGGCACGCGTATATGGAAGCCCATCGGGCCAGGCCCGGGCGTCGGGAGCCTGGTGATGGGAAGGCGGGCGAGCGCCGGTCGTCATCCTTTGCGACCTGATGGGAGGGGAAGCCCTTGAAGCTAGCGAAAATGACCGGGTCGCCCCCTACCCTACGGTTGCATACTGGGGCGATGCGGCCGGTGCTGTCGTCTACGTTTGGAGTGGCCGCTGGTTGAGGGGGAATGGAATGCCTGAGATCGAGATCGCGGAGCAGGAGATTCACGTTACCGAGAAGGGATCAGGCGATGTGCTGCTGGTGTTCCCGGGCAATCTCCACTCCTCCCATGCCTACGCTGATGAGATCAGCTGCTTCTCCGACAGGTTTCGCGTGCTCTCCTTCGACTATCCCGGCACGGGGCGATCCACGAGAGAAGTGAAGTACCGGGATGAGCGGGAATACGACCTGTGGAACTACCGGGCAGATATCGCCTGTCACCTGTTGCTGGCCCTCGGGATTGAGGCGTGCTTCGTGATCGGAGCCGGGGGCGGGGCGCTGGTGGCCCTCCACTTCGCTGGCCGGCAGGCCCGGCTGCACGGCTTATCCGTGATGGGCGTGGTTGCCGACAGTTTCCTGGCCGAGCTTTCCAGCCGCAATTTTCATCGTTCGCTCGACAGACGGGAACACTACTATGTGCGGAACTCGTCGGCGTTGAGGGAACAGCACGGGGAAGACTGGCGGCAGGTAGTAGACGAGGACACGGCCTTCCTGCGGGAGATGGCCGATCGGGGTGGGTACGTGCTGCCTGACTCTGTGCTCAACGCGATCTCCTGTCCAGTGTTCCTCACGGGAAGTCTCCGGGATTTACTGACCCCGGGAGTGGCTCGGGAGTACGCCCGGATCTCCGGGATTGTGCCGGACTGCAGCCTCCATCTGGCCAGTACGGCGGGCCATCGGTTGAGTGAGGAGCATCCCTTCATGTGGACCGATCCGGTTTCGTTCCGGACAGTGGTTGACCTGTTTCTCCGCAAGACGCGGCCGGTCGATTGAGGGGCTGAGAGTTGTGGAGCGGCTGAACGTTAGTGTCAGGGTAACTCGGAGTCTGTCCTCTGGCGGAGGGCTCGGGAGCTTCTCCTTGCTACCGCCATGGGCCAGCCGGACTCGTGCCAGTGAAAGGAGGCCTGCATGGAGGCTCGACCGATCAGCGCCGATGAAGGGCATCGCATCGTGGCGAGGGTGATCGACCAAGAGGGCCATTGCGTCGCCGGTCACCAGGTCGGCGACGAGGTCGTGTTCGACGGGGTGACGGTACAGGGCCAGGTGTGCATCCACGCTCTGTACAGCTTCCTGCCGAAGGTGTTCGCCATGCGGTATGGGGCGGAATTCCCGTGGCTGGAGGACCCAGACGTGGCCACTCACGCCTGCCCGGATGCGTGGAATCCGGTCGTGTTTGAGATCCGACGGATACGCGAGGCCCGGGACGGAGGATGATGAGGGTCACGTCTTCGCTTTGAGGAGCTTTTCGAGAGCGGCGGCGTGGGAATCGAAGCGGGACCGGTCATCGCCGACTGCCTGCATCAGGCGGCCAGATTGCCGCACAATCCGATCCCGAGGGTTCCAGTGTGTCGATCAGCCGGGTGGGGCTCGCGTGTGCTGGGTCACGACACTGGCCGCGATCCTCCGGGCTCGCCGCGAGCGAAAGCCGGGATGGACATTCGTGGATTGAGTGTGGGCCGTCTCCCGTAGCCGCGCACGAGGTGGTGATGGATGGAGGTATCGCCTTTCGTGTGCGGGTGCCGTGGATGGCATCGTATGGCCGGCCGGTGTAGAATAGACCGACGTTCGGGTTGACAATCCGCGAGACGGCCCGCGGGCCCGAACTACAGCTGGGTGTAGCTCACGTGCTTGCTTTGGATCTGCTGACCTATCCGCCAGGAGTTGACTTATGCGAATCAAAACCGCGTTTGCAGGATCGGCTCTTCTGCTAGTGCTCGGGATCGGGTCGTGCGTGCCGCAGGTGGAGCCCACGGCGACCTTGGCACCGACGGCAACGGCCACTGCTACTCCAACTCCGACCTCTACAGCGACGGCGACACCGACCGCCACTCCTACTGCGACGCCGATGCCGACGCCGACCGTAACGCCGACGCCGCCCCCTGATCTGGTTGAGGTCAGCGTCTATTTCACCGATAGCGAACGATTCGCTCAGGACATACCGCCATTTGAGGTGGGGGTTACGCGATTCGTTGATCCTTCAGAGAACATGCCGGAAGCGGTGATGCAGGAGTTCTTCGAGGGGCCGACGGAGGAAGAGCGCGAGCAGGGGCTACAGCTCATCGCCAGCGGTTTCACGGGCTTCAGCTCTCTGACTATCGAGGATGGCATAGCCAGGATCTTCCTGGCGGGCGAATGCCGATCCGCCGGTGGGGTCTATACCGTCGCCCAACCGATCATGCGGAATCTCCTGCAGTTTCCGGATGCCGTGTACGTGAAGATCTACGATGAGCACGGCGATACACAGTTTCCAGAGGGAGAGAGCCACTCGATTCCCATTTGTCTCGAGCCCTAGGGTTTCCTGACCGGTCCGATTCCCGACGATCCGGGGTGACCATTCCGCGTGCCCTGGAATCCCCGCTCTGGCCGGTGGGCGCGGCCACGAGACTGGCCTGGTTCGGGTCCTTTGAGATCCCGGGTGGTCTCAGAATTCCTCGTGTCGTGAGGACCCAGAGATGACATGTGAAGAGCCCATACTGTGTGCCGTGCTGGTTGGTACGGCGCCCACGCGCCAGGAGGCGGAGGCCAAGGCCCAAAGGACCCGCAGTTGTCCCTACGTCGCCCTTTACTTGGCTAAGGACCGGCTGGTGGTGGGCGTCTTCGCTATCCCGTCCACCAAACGATGGTGGATCGAATACCCTCAGGACCATCCCGAGGTGTTGGGCCTGGAGTCCGCCGCTGTCTCCGTTATGCACCGCGTCGCTGTGTCCAGTCCGTGGACCCGGGGAGAGGTGGAACCGGTGCTGGAAGAAGCGCCCTGTGGGACGGATTGTCGGGCCTGTCCGCAGTACCGCACTGAATGCGACGGCTGCCCGGCTACGATCTGGTACTCCCGGACCGGCGCAGGGGGATGATTGGGCCTTCGTATTCACGAAGCAATGCCAACTCTCTCGAGTCCGGTAGCGCTCACGTCCCATGGACAAGATCGCCTCTACAGGCCAGAATGCTCTCTGGTCTGGCATACACCGGGCGGGGGGTGATCTGTCCGGCCCTCGCCATCTCGGGAAGGAGCACGACTTGTCTCGATCCCGCCGCAGCGAGTTGATAAGCCGGTCGATCTTGGCCCTGTTGTGGGTGGTGATCCTGGTGGGCTGCGGCAGCCCGCCGGCTACACCGCCCTCGACGGTCTCCCCGGTGCCGACGACGGCCGACACGCCCACCTTACCGCCTCTGCCCACTACCACAGCGACGGTGAGACCGACGAACACGCTTACGCTGATCCCCACCGACACCCCGACCCCGACGGCAACTCCTACGCCCCTGCATCCGATGTCCATCGCCTCCATGCGCCAGCAGAACTATCCGGGGAGTGACGTCGTGATCGAGCAGACGCTGGCCCCCGGCTCCAACTACGATCGGTACGTGGCCTCTTACCAGTCGGAGGGGCTCAAGATCTTCGGACTGCTGACGATTCCGCGGGGCGAGCGACCGGGAAGCGGCTGGCCCATCATCGTCTTTAACCACGGGTACATCCCACCAGAGGTGTACCGCACCACCGAGCGGTACGTAGCTTACCAGGATGTGTTCGCCCGGAACGGATACATGGTCGTGAAGCCCGACTACCGCGGCCATGGCGAGTCGGAGGGCGACGGGTTGAGCGGTTCGCGCGGGCCGGGCTACACCATCGATGTGCTCAACGCCGTCGCCTCGCTGCAGCGCCACCCGGATGCCGACCCGGAGCGGGTGGGGATGTGGGGCCACTCCATGGGCGGGGGTATCACGCTGCGCGCTATGGTGGTATCGGAGGATATCAAGGCGGGGGTCATCTGGGCCGGCGTGGTGGCGACCTACGAGGAGATCTTCGAGGCGCGGCCCGCCTGGGTGGACGGTCAACCCACCGGCACACCCGGTCCTGACGGCATATCCGATCCGGAAACCGCGCAGGAGGGGTTGTTCGCATACGGTACGTTTGACGAGAACCCGGAGTTCTGGGCCGCCATCGACCCGATCTCCTTCCTTGATGATCTCTCAGGGCCGGTGCAGCTACACCATGCCAGGGGCGATCAGTCGGTGCCTGTTGCCTGGTCCGAGACTCTGTATGCCCGGGTCCAGGAGGCCGGGCAGACCGCTGAGGTGTACCTGTACCAGGGCGACAACCACAATATCTCGGCCAACTTCGGGATCGCCGCGCAGCGCTCGGTTGCGTTCTTCGATCGGTATGTGAAGGGGCTTGCGCCGAGCGATGTCGAGGGGACAGGGCATGACTAGCGATGGGGGGCGCTACTCCGCTCCGCTGCGTAGCGCACTACGAACAGGGCTGCGAGCGGGGGGGCGCTACTCCGCTCCGCTGCGTAGCGCACTACGAGCAGGGCTGCGAGCGGGGGGCGCTACTCCGCTGCGCTACGTAGCGCACTACGAGCGGGGCTGTGAGCGGGGGGCGCTGCTCCGCTGCGCTGCGTAGCGCACTACGAACAGGGCTGCGAGCGGGGGG
>SKLM01000356.1 GCA_007123205.1 Thermoflexales bacterium | reverse complement strand
GGGACGGCCCCCAGACCACGACCGGTCGCTTGGTGTCAGATCGGAGGGTGACGAAACGCGGTTCACACCGATCCAGACAAGCCGGGTTAGTCGTGATGGGGGTGAAGAGCCTATCGTCAGTTCCGCTCCTTTGTCGACGCTAGAAGCGCGGCCGAAGAGTAGTCGGCGTGAAATCAACCTGGGAAATCCACCCACCTTCGATGCAGGGCTGGGTTCCGGAAGAGCTAACCCCACCACATAGAGCCGAAAACTGGCATCTGGGTGGGACTGATCACCCCCCACCAGCTCCCCGTGGGTGATCGACCACGCCTGCAGGCTATTTTAGCGGACAAAGGGATTGAGGGCAAGTCCGGTCTGGCGACGAGGGTGTGGACGTGGCTTGGGGCGTGTGGCTAAGTTGAGCGCACCGGGCCCATCTGACTTAGCCACGTTGGAACGTGGGCAGGTTAGCGCGTTGGTGTGTGGCATAGACCTCGCCGCGGTGAGCCGGGCACACGCGGTGATCACCGCAGCTGGGAGCTGCCGCGGGATGCCTTCGCGGACGACTACCGCGTCGCTTCCTACAGCGGGCGCTATCCCGGTCCCAAAGAATTGAATGCTCCAAGCGCTCATCGGCCTCGTCGCGTCCCTGGGCCGCCTTCTGTGTCAATGCTCCGAGCGTCTCCACCTGATCCTCGGTCGATGTCTGGCGGTCCGTTAGTCCTATGCAAGGCGCTTCAGCTGTGCAGATTGTGCGGATGGGCGGCCTGGCGCACAACGGCACCGTGACAACACAACCCGAGGTGGATCAAGCTCAGACGGCAGCGAAGTGGCCCCGGGTTCACTGGGTACAGTTGGCCGGATCGGCTTCGTCCTGCTGGGCAGCGTACTCCTGTCGGCCGGAGAGGCGGCCGCCGACCCGCTGGCGGGCCAAGCGCATCCACAGGTGTCTGGCGAACTCAGCGACAGCGGTTCGCTTCTCTTCCAGAATAGGACCGACCGGGTCACGCTGGCGCCGACGAACGACGGCTCAGTGCGAGCCGAGTGCTTGAGGCTTCAGGGGCGCGCGTCCGATCGGCTGGCCCTTGGCCCGCGGGAGACGATCTGGTACACCGCCTGGATGACGGACAGCGACGGGGAGTCCAAACTGCTCCAATGCGCTCATCCCTATGGGGGCGATGCCTGTGATCGCGGGTGCGCTGGGCGCCAGGAGGAGGTGACCGGGGTGCTCCCGACTAAGCCGCTGAGGGCCGGAGCGATTCAGGCGGTGACCCACGAGTCCATCGGGGACTTCGTCCTGCCGGCGGGTCTGCCACAGGTCGAAAACTGGGCCATCATCCTGTCAGTGGCGGCCCCGGTGTTCGGCGCGGCGACCCTGACGGATGAGGGCTGGACGCTGCTGCCGAATGGAGGTCCGCTACCCGCTGAGGATGCCTCGCTTGGGTGCAGAGAGGAGAGGCTGACCGGTGAATCTGGTCACCGGGTGACAGTGGGATGGTGTGTGGTTGACCCCATCGCCACGGATCTTACGACCGATCGCACAGGCGCCCGAATCGATCTTGTGACCCAGGACCCCTGTCCTAGCGGATGGCGGGGGGCGGGCATCCGTTCGTAGTCAGGCACGCAGCGCACTACGAGCGGGTAGAGAGGGGCCGAAAGGGGCGGGCACCCGTTTGTAGTCAGGCACGCAGCGGAGCGGAGTGCCGTGCGATGCGATATGCGCAAGGACCGTGTTATGGGGGGCGCTACTCCGCTACGCTGCGTAGCGCACTACGAGCGGGTAGAGAAGGGCCGCAGGGGGCGGGCACCCGTTTGTAGTGAGGCACGCAGCGGAGCGGAGTGCCGTGCGAAGCGATCGTGGCCGGGGAACGGGTTATGAGGGGGCGCTACTCCGCTGCGCTGCGTAGCGCACTACGAGCAGGTAGAGAGGGGATGGCGGGGGGCGGGCACCCGTTTGTAGTCAGGCACGCAGCGCAGCGGAGTGCCGTGCGAAGCGATCGTGGCCGGGGGAACGGGTTATGAGGAAGCGCTACGCAGCGTAGCGGAGTAGCGCACTACGAGCGGGTTGAGAAAGGATGTTGGGATCGCTGGTTTCGAGGGCAACCCAAACAGCTGGGTAACGGGATCGCACGGATCGGTCGTGTGGTTGAGATCCATGATGCCGCTTGTCCAAACAGTACACCCCTGTTACAATGGCCCGGTCCGTTACCAGACTTGTCAAAGGAGGTCGTATGGCGCAGCAAACAACCCCGATGGACGAGGTATTCGAGCGCCGCAAGTCCATCATTGGCATTCGTATGACGATTCTATACTCGGTCGTGTATGGGGGATTTGTCCTGCTCAGTGTCTTCCAGCCCACGTGGATGGGAGCCAGGGCCGTGTTGGGGCTAAACCTTGCCGTGGCTTACGGCTTGGGCCTTATCCTCATCGCCATCCTATTCGCACTGATCTACAACCACCTTTGCCGGGTTCCGTCGAACGCACAATCAGCCGCGGGCGCCGCATCCGGGTCGCTGCCGGTTACCAACGCAGGCGCCGGTGATCAGCAGGAGTAGTAGCCAATGGCCATCGCAGTCTTCGCTGTCTTCGTTACCCTCGTTCTGGCCGTCTCGATTCATACCAACCGCCGGTCCCGCAGCGTCGGCGGTTACTACGTCGCCAACAGGTCCGTCCATTGGGGCGTCAACGGGGTCGCCTTCGCCGGTGGGTATCTCTCGGTGGCAAGCTTCCTCGGCATTTGCGGACTCATCGCTTTCTTCGGCTATGATGGGTTCCTCTACTCGATCGGATTCCTGGCGGGGTGGATCGTTGCCCTCTTTGTAATCGCGGAGCCGATGAAGCGTCGCGGTACCTTCACCTTCCCCGATGCGCTGAACCGCACCTATAGACGTCCCGGCATCCAGCTTGCTGCAGGTCTGAGCGTGCTCGTCGTCTCGCTCTTCTACCTCGTGCCGCAAATGGTAGGAGCCGGCGTCCTGGTGGAGCCTCTTCTCGGCATCCCCCATTTCTGGGGTGTCATCATCGTCGGTTCCGTCGTGATACTCCTGGTGGCCGGTGGCGGTATGACATCGACGACCTGGGTCCAGTTCTTCAACGGTGGCTTGCTGCTGACCTTCGCCGGAATCCTCAGCGTCGCTGTGCTGGTGCGCGGTGTCAGCATCAACTCGCTCTCTACAGAGGAAGGTGTGGCGGGGCTGGAGCGTTATCGCTATGCGGAGGTGTCCGCAGCCTTTCACGGGGATGAGCTCAGCGTGGACCTGCCGGGCGCTCAAGTCGTCGGACGACACGCGGTCCTCGATCGTAACACAGGCGCGGAAAGCCTGGTGCTCTACCGCCTCGAACGCCTGGTGCCGGCGGCGACGGCCGGGGGAGGCTACACGGCCGATATCAAGGGGCGGACAGCGGAATTCGAGTCCGCTCAGGGCGCCGGTTGGGCCATCGAGCAGTTCGATGGAAGGCCCTACGCCCGGATTGAGGACTGGTGGCGGTTGGCCGCCGACGGGGATGGCACACACCGGCTGGTCGAGACCCAGGTCCGGGCTATCCTACCCGGCGGTGAGGTTCTGGTCAACGGTGCGCCGGAGAGCGCGTCCAACCGGCTCCGCCAGATGGGCGGCGTCTCCGAGATCCCCGAAGCATACGGTGAGAGCACTGGGCCCCTCGATCCGGTACGGCTCCTCAGCGTCTTCTCGGATCGCTCCACGGTGGTCCAGCAGCCAAAGAGCGTCGCCTTTACCACCGAGGCCGGGGAGCGGGTCACCGTCCACTATGAGGCCTCGATTGCCGGGTCCGAGTTCATGCGTCCGGGCCTGATGTTCCCGCTGGAGGCGAAGCCGGGCGAGTCCACCACCACCACGCTGCTGAACCGGTTGAACTTCATCTCCCTCATGCTCGCCCTCTTCCTCGGCACATCAGCTCTGCCGCACATTCTGATCCGTTACTATACGGTTCCCAGCGCCGAGGCCGCCCGGAAGTCGACCATCGTCGCCATCGCCGGGATCGGCCTCTTCTATATCTTCACGATGTACTTGGGCGTGGGTGCCGTTACTGGCGGCGCGCTGAATCCGGAGACCAGTAACATGAGCGCCCCACTGCTCGCCCGTAGCTTCGGCGAGGTGCTCTTCGCCATGATCTCAGGTATCGCCTTCACCACCGTCCTGGCGACGGTATCCGGGCTGATCATGGCCGCGTCCGGCGCGGTTGCTCACGACTTGATGCCGAACCTGGTTCGCCGGGATCTATCCGATAACACGAAGGTGCTTGCCGGGCGGATCGTTGCCGTAGTGGTCGGGATCGTCGGCATCATGCTCGGGATCGCCTTTCGCGAGATGAACGTCTCGTTCCTCGTCGGCTGGGCCTTTGCTGTTGCCGCCTCAGCCAATCTTCCCTCACTCATCCTGATTCTCTTCTGGAAGAAGACCACGGCCCGCGGCATCATCGCGTCGATCCTGGTCGGGGTGATCTCTTCGGTGGCGCTGATCCTGCTCAGCCCCGATATGTGGGCGCGCTATGGGCTGGACCCGGCGACCGCGCCGATGCCGATCAACCAACCGGGCATCGTCTCCATCCCCCTCAGTTTCGTGGTGCTCGTAGTGGTTTCTCTGCTCACCACCGATAAGCGTCAGATCGCGAGGGAGGCCCATAGTACCGTGTAGTGCGAAGTCGTATCCCGGGTGGGTCGGTCTGATCTCCACCAACCGCCACGACCCCTGAACACTGTGGGAAGACCAGCGGTCAGGGTGTGAGGGGCTATACGGTCCCCCTGAACTCATAACTGACCCGCTTCTGAATCGCCGAGATCTGGGAGAAGGTGAGTTTCAGCATCCCCATCTCGATCTGGGTGAGCGAATCTGGGTCGATGGAGTTGTCGGGAGCCAGGCCTGCCTTAAGACGTTCCACCTGATGGCGATAGCGCACCTGCATCAGATGGCTGTACGCCTGAGACACGGCACGGTAGCTGTCCTCCTGCATAATGCCGAGTTCGAAGAGCCGGTCAAGCCGGCTAAAGGTGTTCGTCTCCTCGAGCTGATGCTTCAGAGCGTGGAGCCTGGCGTAGTCCACGATCGGGTGCATCGCCTCCTTGATGCTGAAGGTATTGGGCGACTCACCGGCAGTGCCCGTCACGATCCTCCCGAAGAGACCGACTGGGGGCTTATACTGCAGTGCATCCAACGCCATATGCGACAGAAACGCCGGGCGCATCGCCAGTGTCCCGATGATCTGATGCCACCATTCCTCGACCAATGATCGGTCTCCGTAGATGCACCGGTGGTCAAAGAAGACCTTGAAATGGGTTAGCGCCTGTACATCGGGTTCCGCCATCCATTCGGCGAAGTATGCTCTCCACTGCTGCAACGGCTGGTTCCATTGCGGGTTCTTCGCCATCAGACCGCCCTTGCAGTGCCGGTATCCGATCTGATCGAGTTGGTCGCAGACCAGTTCGCCGAATCTGAGGAAGTACTGGGCTCCATCGCGCGCCGACTCCGCCGGCAGAGCCTCGTAGATCAACGCATTGTCCTGATCGGTCGCCAGTGTCTGTTCCTCGCGGGCTTCACTCCCCAGTGCGACGAAGGCAAAGCGCGCGGGCGCCGGCCCGAGCTGTTCCAGCGCCAGGGCGATCACCCGGTTCGCTATTGTATCGGATACGGAGGAGGTGACGTGGCAGAGGTTCTGTGCCAGCGCGCCGCAGTCGACGAGCGAGCCGATCAACGTCGGCAGCCGCGCGTACCCGTCGGCCAGCGCCTCAACGCTCTCAGCGCGGCGGAGTTGGTGTGTATACGCGACCAGCGAGTAGCGATCCGGCTGGAGCGTCTGGCTGCTCTGGATCATCCCCACCAGCGCGCCGCTGTTGTCAACCACCGCGAGGTGCCGCACGTCCTGTTCGCGCTCCAGCAGGAATGCCTCAAAGATCGGAGCATTCTCATCGATCGACACCACCGGGGCGCTCATGATCCTGGAGACCGGATGATCTGTGTCCAGCCCCGTCGCCACCACCCGCTCGCGAATATCCCGGTCCGTCACCATCCCGACAATATCCCCGCCTGCCGTTGTAACGATCACTGCATCCACGTGGTTGCGGCTCATCAGACGCACCACGTGAGCGATGGGCGTGTCGAGGATACAGGAGACCGGCTCTGACATCGATCCACCCACCGGCTCGGTCAGGAAGAGAAACGACGTCTGGAGCTGTGAGATGAGTCGTTCACGCGCGGCGTCCGATTGCAGCGCGCGGTGGCGCGTGATGTCCTGGGCGCTGAGCATCATGCCCTGGCGACCCGAGAAGAAGACGGCGGTTGCCGATAGCAGGACGGGCACGGTGCGCCCGTTCTTACGCTTCAGACGCACCTCGAAGGGTTCACGGACCTCGCCGCCGCTGGCGATGATCGCCAGGTTGTCAGCCGCCGGGCCCTGATTGTCCGTCACCACGATGTCCTGGACATCGAGGAAGGCCAACTCCGCGGCGGAGTAACCGAGCATCTCCAGCAGCGTTCGATTGGCATACGTGCAGCGGCCATCCAGCAGCAACAGGGTACCGCTGGCAGAAGACTCCACGAGCGCGCGGTAGCGCTCGTGAGAGGCGCGCAGTGCCCGCTCAGCCTCGCCCCGCCTCTGCTCCACCCTCAGGCTCTGATAGGCAACCGTCAGGAGCAAGCCTGCCGCGACCACGGTGACCACGAACGAGACATCGATCATACGCCCGGTGATGGTTGCGATCTCCTGCTGGACATCATCGACGTAGAGCCCGGTCCCGATGATCCAGCCCCACGGTGCGAACCCACGGACGTAGGACTCTTTTGCCTCCATTCGCTCCGGGTCGTCCTGCCATTGCCAGACGTAGGTCACGTATCCGGCCTCATCCCGGCGAACGGTCTCCACAAAGGCCACGAAAGGCCGCACACCATCCGGATCGGTGAAGTCAGTCAGATCCAGTCCCTCGAGATCCTGGCGGTACGGATGCATCACCATGCGTGGGTGCATATCCGTGATCCAGAAGTAATCCTTCCCCTCAGGCCCGTAACGCAGGCGTCGAATGCGCTCAACGGCAGCCTGCTGCGCCTCCTCCAGACTGAGTTGATCCTCCTGAATCTCCCGATGGTAATCCCATAGAATGCTCCACGCGGAGTTGGTCAGCTCAGTTGTCATCTCTCGCTTTCGATCGAGGAGCCGCTGCTCCATCGTCGGGATCAGCACCGCAAACAGGAGCACCACAAAGACACCGATCACCAGAAGCGACGGCAGCACGATGCGCGAGAAGAGCCAGCCCCAGTTGATCTGCCCTACTTCGTTGGACGGATCTTCATAGACAGTCTCCCGTCGTACCGGTGCGTGCTCACCGTTCCGTGCGTGGTGGCCCAGCGCCCCGCGAAACTGCTTCCAACGCTCCACGGGCATCTCCACACCCGGCTCCGTAGAGCCTGCCAGTCCTGGCCCGTGGTAGTCGCTCCCCCCACAGGTCAGGAGGCCCAGACGATCCGCGAGCGCGGCCAGGCGATCGCGTACCTCCACGGAGTATGGCTTGTGGTAGGCCTCAATCCCATCCAGACCCTCGTAGGTCAACTTCTCGACGGCCTGGCCCAGCGTCTCCTCGCTCCAACCGCCCTCCAGGGGATGCGCGACGAAGGCAATCCCACCCGCCTCATGGATCGCAGCGATGGCCTCCGCCGCGCTCGGCGTCTGGGCGAAGAGCTCCAGCATAGCCGGGTTTTCCGGATCAAAACCGTACGCCAGCAGGTGGAGCTCAGTTCCGTCCAGAATCGCGTGTACCTCCGCACCCACCACTTCGACCATGCCGTGGCGTGCGGCAGTCTCGTGAAACGGAAGCAATCCGGCTACGCTGTGGTGATCGGTGAGGGCGGCATAGCGGACGCCCTCCTTTGCCAGCAGCTCCGCCACCATAGACGGAGTGTAGTAGCCATCGCTGACGTCGGAGTGGCAGTGCAGATCCACCAACACCACGGACTCTTCGCCACCCTTACCCTTGGAGACGATCTTGTTAACCATAGCGCTGTCCCATTTCCACCCTCCCACGACACAACCGGCTGCCTGGGGACCCAACGCGGGCGCGTCCCCCGGCGTGAGGCCCACTCGCAGTCGCCGCTACCATGGGCGGATCACCTTTGGCGCCATGCAGGATGTCAAGTGTCTGTGCACAGGCACCGGCGCCCGTTCGCGAAACACCTAGGATAGTCCGTGATCTGTCAGTACAAGATGCGGCGACTGACGGTTTTTACGACTCGCGTGGTGCTAGCTGACGACCAGGTGTTGATGCACCAGGGCATCCGCCAGTTCCCACAGCCCCTACGACTAACGGTGGTCCCCTTTTCGACCATCAAGTGGTCCCATTCTTGGT
>SKLM01000220.1 GCA_007123205.1 Thermoflexales bacterium | reverse complement strand
GTCGGCGGTCCGCCTACTCCCCTTGGGATAGAAGGCCGCCCAGTAGTAGTCCCACGCCCCCCCCTGGCCATAGTCATTCTTGGGAATTCGGGAGAACAGACCTCGCTCCGTTTCCATCACGTCGGTGATAGCCAGCGGCAGGGAATCAGCAACCTCACGGAAGAGACGCTGGAAGGGCTGGATCACGTGGGTCTTGAAGGCGTCCTTGCGCTCCATATAGTGGTCTCTGGTGGGGTTTCGGTGCAGACCTTCCAGTAGCTCGAATGTGCGCTGGCCGAAGTGGCCAACTGAAGGCAGGTCTCTGCCCTCCGCGACGCTGCGCGTCACCCGTGTGGGGTGCGGGATCGAGTCGAGACTGGCGTCGGGGATCGCCGGAGCACTGCAGAGAGCGTCAAACTTCTCACGATCCAGTTGGACCAGCGCGCTGCGCCAGCCCCGCTCGTCCACCGCGCGGCGGGTGAGATCCTCCCACTCCACCGGCAGACGATGCCCGTGACGTTCGTGCTCCACGAAGTAGTATGGCCCTGTCACACGGCCGATCCCCAGGACCTCAGACGTACCGCGGTTCGCCACAATGTGATCGCCCTTGCTGATCTGAGCGAACCGCCAGGCTTGATTCACCCCGGCCTTCTTCCAGTCTTCGCGCTGAGCGACCAGCGCGTCCCGCCTGACTTCGTACTGCTCCCGGGTCATCTGCGAGAGATCGCCGAGGTCTTCCCACCCAATGGCGATGAAACCGCCCTCCCGACAGGCCTCCCAGTTCCACGCACCCTCTCCCGGCGCGATCTTCCAGTACCGAACCTCCCTCCTCTCCTTGTTGGTCGAGCTCATCGTCATCGCCCCCTCTCTAACACTCATATGCTGCGATCCCTGAATGGTTTCATTGCGATTGCGCCGACCCCCGACACTTGTCCCAACAGTAGCTGCTGCAGCGTGACAGAAGGCGACGTTCCAGGTTTCCTGTGGTAGAACACATCCTCGGTCCCCGGGTAGACCGCCACGGCGGCGCGCACGCCCAGTGCGTCCCGGTAAGTGTGCATCTTATAGAGGTCAGCGCGCTTCGCGGTGGCTTGCGGAGAGTCCTCCTCCTCGGGAGACGGTAATCTGTCCAACCGGAACTTCGCATCCAACACCACGTCGAGTCTGGCCCCCCGCACCCACGAGAAATCCGGGCGCAGCGAAACTGAGTAGGACTGCCGCCGATAACCCAGATCGTAGACCAGCGTGCCCGAGTTCCCGAAGCGGGCCCTCGCGCGCCACCTTAGCCCGTGCTCCACAGACGTCTCGATCTCGACACACGGAGTCTCGCCCAATGCCAGTTGTATCTCATCGATCAGCGCGAAGAAGGCCCACACCTCGTAGAGCGTGGCGATATCGCGCACCTCAATCGCCTCTTGCAGCCGAGCAAAGAGCGGACGGCGCGCGCAGTGAAAACGCTGCCAGAGATCGAGCAACTTCCGGTAGCCATCGCGCCGGAGGAGGACCTGTGAACTCACGGGCAGATAGCGGATGGGGCCCACGTCGTCGAACATAGGATGATCGTACGCGCGACGCACACCCTCCGTCACGCCACGCACGCGCTTCCGACGCGCAACCGGGACTCTGTCCCACCAGCGCTGCGCCAGTAGCTCCTCCGCCGCAACCAAGACCTGTCTCAGGAAGTGGCGCACGAACCGGTTCTCCGGGGTATCGAGGCTTTCGACCGAAATGCCCTGCCGGATCGCTGTCGGGGCATACCCGTCCATGCGGCGTGCCACCAGGACATCTCGGTCCGTCCTCACCCACCGCTCCGGTGACCGGACGATGTCCTGGAGCACGTCAGGATCCGCTTGCGACGCCTGTGCCAGACCCGCCTGTTCAGTCCGGTCGGCGAGATAGCGATGCGGCCTCGCCTGAACGAGGGCCAGCGCATCGCGGAGTGAGTCGGCATGTTGAGACAGGAAGTGGAGCACAAAGAGCGGCGTGGGCGGCTGCAAAGCTTCCCTGACGCCACGCTCGGTAGGCCCGCTGAGATCAAAGGGCAGCTGCGCGGCCCTGGCAAAGAGGTCCTCCAACAGGCCTCTGAAGAAACCGATGTGTTCGCAGGCAGAAGCGAACTTCGGAGAGATCACCTCAACGACCACCGGCGCGCACAACGGCGCGCCATCTGCGTAGGGCTGAACGCGGGCCAGACCCAGGTAGTTCTCAAAACGAAGTTTGAACAGACACCCGCGCACCGGAGCCAGCCGCTCCCGCCCCACCCGCAGCGAGTCCGCACCGGGAATGTCGAGCCAGCAGTCCCGCCACTCTTGAAGGCAGCAGATGGCCGGAGCCAGCGCGGAGACCAAGTCCGGCGGCACGGGGAGACCAGATCGCCTGATCTCGCGACTCAGAACTCCCCGGATCTCATCCATCGCGCTGCTCCTCAGGCCGGCCCAACCCCTCGCCGGTCCGCAGTCCTTCCACCCTGCGCATATGGTGCCTGGCACTTGGCCACCGTCCCGTCCCGGCCGGCCCAATCAACCCCCGCCTGCGCATATGGTGCCTGGCACTTGGCCACCGTCCCGTCCCGGCCGGAGCAATCAATTCCCTTTCGCCGACCAACCAGTGCCAGGCACCTGGCCCAGAGCCGCTGCGCCAACCGAAAACCTCCGTCAGAGCTCCAGGTAGCGCACCATAACACCGCTGAGCGCGCTGAGTTCGCTCAGCGGGGCGCGCACAACCTACCCGCTTGACTGCTGCAACCTCCCTAGCAGCCCATCGAGAAACAGACGCCCTGCCGCCTCCAGATCACCGTCCAGCGAGAACACCATACTCTGCACCCGGATCCGGCTCTTGCCGGGCCAGCCATCCAGAGGCTGCACCAGGGGCTGGGGATAGACGAGCACCGCATGCGTGCAGTCCTTCATGTCCGCGTACGCCATGATCTGAGTGATGTCCCCCGCCTCCGGACTCTCCTGCGCCCTGTACTTCGTGTCCAACACGCAGATCGGCCGGCCCGTCGCCGCATCCGACACGACCAAGTCAATCTTGAACTGGAGATGCTCAGGCTGGCCGATGGCCACCTTCTCCTGGACGCTGAGCGTGAGGCTCTCGGGTAGGTGGGCTTTGAGCCACTCGGCGACGAAGAGCTCGAAGAGCCGGGGCATATGGACCAGGAACGGCACGACCGTTCGATCCCCCATCTCCTGCGTGGGCCCACTGTGTTCCAGGAAGAAGCGACAGAGCGCGTGCATCGGGTGATAGTCATCATTGAGGCGAGTGTAGGAGCGGCCCACGCAGTCCTGAGGACCGAAAGGAGTCGTCGAGGCCAGCCCGCGCAGCGAGTGATACGCCCGCCGGACGGTGGGCTGCACTCGACTGGAGCACATCTGGCTACGGGCCACGCGTTCGAGGGTCCATGCCAGGATCTGATTCTCGTCCACGTCCGGCGTATGCTCCTCGTAGTGGCAATGGAGCTTCGGGCTCCAGGGCTTCTGCATCAACTGTCGGACGTCGAGCCGCCCTCGCACGTACGGGAGATCCTCAGCCTCGACGAGGTAGGCCCGGTAGAGGCCCTTCCGCGCACGATCGAGGACCCGCCTGGCGAGCACGTTCGCCAGTCGTTCGTAGAACTCCTCGAGAGACCGACATCCCACCAGGTCCTCGAGAAACCGGAAGCTCCGCAGGCGATAAGCATACTCGAGCATGCGAAACAGATTGTCCAGGGGAACCTTGGGCTGCAGGGAGAGGCCGAACTCCGGAGTGAGGGGGACATAGCCCACCCACCCCTGAGCGGTCAACTCCCAGTGGTCATCGGTCTTGGGCGACGGGAAGTCTACCGAGACCTCGCTGCCGTAGTCGCGCCACAGCGCCGTGCCGACGTCCCCCGGAATCTCCTGACGCGGGAACCGCCGGGGGACATGTTCGGTCAGGAGAAGGGTCTTTCTGTCGTCCATCGGTCTTATGGAAGCACGTCATCACGGATTCGAGGCCAGTGGAAGGCCGCCACCTTGTCGGGCTGATCGAAGAAATACTCCTCCAGGTAGGGCTCGATCTCCATCCGCCAGATGTCCTCGATGTGCGAGGACAGATCGGGAAGCAAGAAGAAGGTGATGCCCACGGCATAGTGCGGGTCGCCGATCTCCCGGTTGACCCGTCCGAGAACCTGGACGAGAGGCTCGACGTCGAATCCGCTCCGGTGGCTGCTGTGATACCGCCGCAGCAGGTCATAGTCCGGATAGAGGGCGAGGAAGGCGAAGCGACGCCGCAGTGCGTGATCCACCAGGGCGATGGAGCGGTCGGCGGTGTTCATCGTGCCGATGAGGCGCACGTTCGCCGGAATGCGGAACCGCCCCCCGGCGGCCAGCGGAACATCCCTTCCTCGATATTCCAGCAGGTACATCAGCTCGCCGAAGACGCGGGAGAGGTGGGCGCGGTTGATCTCGTCAATGATCAGCACACAGCGCCCGTCACAGCTCCGGGCCCGGCGACAGAAGTCGAGAAAGCGACCCGGCACACGATCGAATTGCAGCCCGGCGTCAGGAGCCGGCTCCGGTCGGAGACCCTGGACGAAGTCCTCGTAGGCATAGGCCGGGTGGAACTGAACCACCTCGGAGAAGCCGTCCCCATCGCCGACCAGGTGTCTGGCGAGATGCTCCGCCAGGTAGGTCTTGCCCGTACCAGGTGGCCCATACAGAATGGCCTGTTTCTTCCGCTCGATGGCGCGCACCCAGGCTTCTAGGGTCTCTCGATTGACGTGAGTCTCGGCGGCACAGTCTTCGAGCGAGTACACCGGGTTGCGTTCGGGCACCGGGTCGCTGATCTGCAGATGGGCCGCGATGGCCCCCAGCGGGTCTTCCTCGACACTCAGGAGCACCAGGGGGAAAAGCCGCTCATACGTTTGGGCAATGCGCCCGGCCAGTGTTTCTTCTGAGCAGGTCAACACCTCAGCCCAGGGAAGCACGACGGAGACGGCAAAATCCGCCCGATCGGGATGCTCCAGCCACTCCTGCCAGGTGAGATCGAGTTCACTGTCCACGCGGCCGTCCGGTCGTAAGACGATCCCCTCGTGAAGGTCGAAGACGAGATCGTCGTCCGAGAGCACGTCCCCTAGCAGTGCCACCAATTCGTGATGTGCCTCCCGGCAGCGTTCCACGAACTCCTGCCGCCGCTCCGTAGCGTAGTCGGCGATGAAGAAGCCGAACGCCAGCCGCCGATGATCGATAGAGAGCAGGAGCTGAGCGTCGTCCGTGCGCTTACTGCCTTTGGGGTAGAGGGCACCCCAATACCATGGCCAGGCCCCGCCTCGACCGAAGTCGTTCTTCGGAATGCGGGAGAAGACCCGCCGCTCGGTCTCCATCATGTCCGTGATCGCGGCTGGCAGACGCTCGGCGACGTCTTGGAACAGGCGCCTGAAGGGCGCGATGAGTTGTTTCTGGAAGGCGTCGCGGTGCTCCCTGTAGTACGCCACAGTGGGATCGCGGTGCAGACCTTCCAGCAGCTCCAAGGTCCTTGCGGTGAAGTAGCCAACGCCGGTTGGTTCGCCACGACGGATCACGGGGTCGCTCTCGATGGCCGGGGCTTTGCGGATCTCCTCGAACTCCCCACGATCCAACTCAACCAACGTCCTGCCCCAGGCCTGTTCCTCCTTATCCAGCCTGCGGTGAGTCACATCCACCCACTCTACTGGCAACCGATGCGCGTGACGCTCGTCCTCGACGAAGTAGTAGGGCCCGGTCACATGGCCGATCCCCAGGATCTCGGACATCCCACGGTTCGCGACAATGCGGTCGCCCTGGTCGATCCGAGCGAATCTCCACACTTGATCGGCATCCGCCTTCGTCCAATCGTCGTGGGTCGCCACCAGCTCGTCGCGCTTGGCGTCGAACTGCACCCGGGTGAGCTCGGAGACGTCGCCCAGCGGGTCCCATCCGATGGCGATGAAGCCGCCATCCCGACAGCCAGCCCAGTTCCAGGCGTTCTCTCCTGGCGCGATCTTCCAATACCGAACGGGCTTGAAATCGAAGCGCCTCACGGCCACCAACCAGTGGGAGAACATATCGAGGAGATCTGAGTCTGTTAGCTTGGGCACCTCGAGCCTATGCATCAGGGGGGCCAGTTCCCGGATCAGTGCCCACCCGGTAGCATTCGCCGCTGGATAGTCTCGAAGTCTCTGACTGTGCGACGTGCCAGCGAAGTGGTTGACGGTCTCCCGCGACTTCTTGTTGATGAGCAGGAAATCCTCCGGGCGTAGCGCGTTCAGGATCGGCGTGAGCATGCCCGCCTGGAAACCGGTCGTGTAAGGCATGTCATCGAATGTCTTGCAGGCCACCCCAAGCACCTGCGGATTGTCATAGCAGGTCCGGACGAAATCCAGGATCGCCTCAGCGACCCTGGGCCAGTCCCGTGGATCCGTCCATCCCCTCCCTTCATACCACTTCCTGAGGTCTCCCTGGATCGCGGGGGCCAGGGCCGCCCACGCCCCTTTCTCCCTGTTTGCGGACGTGTCGTCGTAGGGAAGGAGCCTCAGCAGAACCGCATCCGTGACATCCTCCCCGAGATCAGCGATCCTCAAGATCTCCTCGAAGTTCGCCCTGCCCTGCCGACGGCTCGCTTCGTACGTCTCAGCGTGTCGCCGTCCTTCCTCCGTGTGCGGATACGAGTCGAGGAACTCGCGGAAGAGTGTCTCGAACTCGGCTCGCCTCGCCGCGCCAACCTGGATCTTCCCGCTATCTTGATTCATCGTCATCGTCCTCTCACAAGGTCAAGCCGCGTGACTTGCTCCGCAGGCTCAACTCCCTCGGTTCCAGCGATGCGTCGCCCGCTCCCTACCCAGTCGGCGACCGGCGGGCATAGGCCTCGTACGCCTCCGTCAGGAAGGCCAGGAAGCCCTCGCTCGCCAGGGCGAAGTCCTCTTTGATGCGGAGGACGATCCGGTCCGTGTCCTCGCTGCGGCTTTCCACAAACACGGAGCTGGGCCAGCCGAGCTTCTCGGCCAACGATTCCTCCTTGTCGAAGATCTTCACACCCAAGCGGTTTGCCAGTTCAGCCTCGTCGACAGCTCCTGCATCGACGAGGAGCTTCAATCTCAGCAGGCTAGCCTGCGTCTCGACGGTCAACCAGTTCCAGCTCTCCACGCGATAGGCCACGTAGACCTTCTGCCCCCAGCGAGGCCCGTCCACGGTGAAGCGGTCCCGGATCAGCTCGTCCAGTCGGAGCATCATCTCGCGGGTGGCCGGGCCACACCGCTTCTCAAGGTGCCATTTCCGCCCGTCATCCTTCCACGGCCTGGCCCCCTCCGTCGCCCTGGTTCGACCTGTCTCGGTGAACTTGCTCACTGGCAGAGGGATGATCACCTGCGGTTGGAGAAACAGAGTCTCTCCCTCCCGATAGGTCTGCTCCTGCAGCGCCCGCACCGCAGCGTGGCTGTCCTCCTGTCCCCTCAGCAGGCAGTCAACAGTCGCGTGGTGTGGCGCATCCCGAGGGGGGCTCAGTGGACAGTCAAATCACCTCTCGCCCAGTCGCCTTCCACACGATTCAGCGACACAGACAACTTGTGTTCGTACAGGCCAACACTCTCGAGCTCCGAACACGCGAGTAACAGATGATCCGAGATCTCTCTGGCTACGATCACGCCCCGGACACGTTCCCCGGGCTCGGCCTGGTGCTGTCTGATCCAGGCGACGTAGCGGAGCAGCTGGCCCACCACTCGGTCGTAGCCCCTGGACACCTTCAGCTCGATCACCACATAGTTGTCGTCGGAATCGAGGGCGAGGATGTCTACTCTCCGGTTCCCCACCGGGAACTCCACGCCGGTGATCTCCTCTTCGTCGTACAGACCCAGTCCCGGCTCTATCAGCGACAGATTCTGCGACAGAAAATTCTGCAAGTCCCTCTCGTACGCGAACTCGCTCGCCACCTGTACGTCGTCTGGCTCCTGTCCGACGTCCTCCTCTGTTTTCTCGTAGATCGGTGTCGGATCCCTGGCCGGATCGTACAGCCGAAACCGCTGACTGTCGATCCGATACAGGAGATCGTCGTCACCGCTGGCGTCGACGTTGTAGTGGATCCGGCTCGGCGCATTCGTGGACATCTTGAGAAGATACGCGGAAATCGTGGCGTCTTTGACCTTCGGGTAGTTCTCCGCAAACCAGGCGTAGACCTGGTCTCGCTCAATCATCTCACCCGGCTCGACGCCCAGGTCCTCGACCATGTCCTTGAAGAGCAATCTTACCGGCTTGTCGTAGAGTGGCATCGTGTTCCCCCTCTTGTTCGCTGGCCCAAGCAGGGTTGAGCGTGGCGGCAAGCGACTAAGACCCCGCCATCAGTCTTCTTTGCGGTGACCGCACTGCTTGCTACGACTACTCCTCGTCTCCGCCCCGCAGCCGCTCCTCGTCGAAGGTGACCACCTCCACCTGCTCCGCCTGGGCCCCAATGCCGTGCTCGATGAG
>SKLM01000359.1 GCA_007123205.1 Thermoflexales bacterium | reverse complement strand
GCCTCGTGGTGTCGACGCCAACGCTGCCCCGGTATGAGATCGGCGACCTGATCCTGGCCCTGCGGTCACCCTATTTCCGCTGCATCGGCCGCGACCGCTGGTGGACCCCGCTGCACTACGCCTGGCACGAGTTCATGACGCTCAACCTCGGCCGTCTGTGATGGAACCGGGCCCCCTTCCGGGGATCATCTGGTCCTGATCAACCCCCTCAGGAGCAGTCCCACGCCGATGGCGATCAGGATCAGAGGCCACGCTATGGCGGCCGCAACCAGGTTGCTCAGCCCTAAGCCGAGCAGGACGGCCGCCACGATGAGGCTTCCGCCGACCGGCCACTGATAGTCGGGCATGAGCAGCCTTGCCGCGATCTCCAGGAGCAGGATCATCCCGGCCCCGGTGAGGATCAGGCCCCAGGCGCTGAACCACTCTACGTCGGCGAACAGGTCGAGATTGTCCGCCAGGAGCACCAGGCCGGCCCAGATGAGGACGAGGGCCCAGACGGCAGCGCTCAGTGGATCCCGGCGCCACTTCTCCTCCCAGGTCAGGTCATCCTTTTCCTCCTTCTCGCGTTCCTTCTCGGCCTTCTCGTCATCCTTGCCGTACCGCCGGTAGTCGTTGGACATGGTTCCCTCCTGTGTTTGTCGCGGGACGACGCTGCCTCGCCTCGGTGAGGATTGTACTATGGGGGCCGTGGGGGACAAATGGGATGGAGAGTGGGGCTGGAGGTTCCAGGTTGCGAGTTGAGGGTGTGACCTCTTGGGTGGGCCACCGCGCTCACGGGCGAACGTAGCAACGGGGCCGCGGGGGCAGGTTGGCCGATGAGCCTGGAGTTCCCAGTCACTCCAGGGTTGTGCTTCGTCCATCCTTCCCCCTTTCTTGTGTCGTAGGGCCGCGGTGGTAGAATAGCCGTTGTGAGATGGGGGTTGACCACGTGAGAATGCAGTCTTGCCCCGCAGGATCGAAGACAGCCTGACCGATGGAGCTGTCGACGATACGCGAGAATCGAAGGGAACACGAGCTGGCACTGGCAGAGACTCTCCAGCAGGTCGTTGCTGCCCTGGCGGAGCGACCGGACGTGGAGTGCGTGATCCTGTTTGGCTCTTATCGCGAGGGTCGCCGGGATTTATTCACTGACCTCGACCTCCTCATTGTGCTCGCAACGGATCTGGATTTCCTCTCGCGGACGGCGCAGATGTATCAGTACCTGTCCGCCCCGGTGGACATGGATCTGCTGGCCTACACCCCCGAGGAGCTGGAACGGATTCGCGACCGCCCCTTCATAAGCCGGATCCTGGAACAAGGAGAGATCCTGTATGAGAAGCAGGGCGTCTAAGGAAGGTCTTCGCTGGTTGCGGCAGGCTCAGGCGGACCTGGGATGGACTCGCCACCTGGCCGAGGAGGGTGCCTATCATCTGGCGTGCTTCCTCGCGCAGCAGGTGTCCGAGAAGGCGCTGAAGGCGTTTCTGTATGCTCAGGGCCAGGAGATCGTTCTCGGGCCCTCGGTTGAGCGCCTCAGCAGGGCTGCCGCCGCCTTCGACGCCGAGTTCGAAGCCCGTGCCCGAACGTGGAGCGTGTTGGACGGGTATTACGTACCTACGCGCTATCCGAATGGGCTGCCAGACGGCATACCGGCGGACGTGTACACGCAGCAGGCGGCGCAGGATGCGCTGGCCCTGGCCGAGGACGTGGTCAGTTTCGTGGCGGGACGGTTGGGTCCCAGTTGATCTGCTGGCGAGTTATGGTGTGCACCGTTCGACGTTAGAAGGTTAGAAGGTTAGAACGTTGGAGTGTGGGAACGTTGAAACCCGGGCACGGGTGAGAGTTCTGGGTGTTTGGGCTTCGTGCAGCCTGCCCGTGACGGCCTGCCTGACTCAGGATTGGAGGATATCCCGCAAGGCCCGAGTGACGGTGATCCATTCCTCCACGGAGAGGCTCTGCGCCCGTCGACGGGGATCGATGCCCACCTCCTCCAGCCCTTCCGCTGCCTCGTGCTTGGAGATGCGCTCGCCGAGACCGGCGCTCAGGGAGTTGTGGAGTTGCTTGCGGCGCTGGGAGAAGCCGGCTCGCACCACAGTGAAGAACGCGTCGACTTCGTCGTCGGGCACGGGTGGTGACGGGTGGACGTCTATCCTCACCACCGCCGAGTCGACGTCGGGCGACGGATAGAAACTACCGGGCTTGATGGAGAACAGCAGCTCCGGATCCCCGTGGAACTGGACGCTGACGGCCAGGACGCTCATGTGGCCGGGTTCGGCGACGATGCGCTGGGCCACCTCGCGCTGGACGGTGACGACGATGCGCCCGGGACGGGGGTCCGCCTCGAGAACGTGACGGAGGATGGCCGAGGTGATGTAGTAAGGCAGGTTGCCCACGACCTGGTAGGGGAGAGGGGACTCGCCCGGCCCTGGCACAACTCCGCGCACCAGGGCGGCCGGGTCCAGGGCGAGGATATCGCCCTGGATCACTGACACGTTGTCGAATCCGGCGAGCTCAGTCTCCAGAATGGGGATCAGCCGTTGGTCGATCTCGAGGGCCACGACGTGGCGGGCATCTCTGGCCAGGAAGGTGGTCAGTGCGCCCGTTCCGGCGCCGATCTCCAGGACGAGGTTGTCAGACCCCAGATCGGCCGCTTCGGCGATCCTCTCCAGAATCGTGGGATCGAGGAGGAAGTTCTGCCCCAGGGCCTTATCGGGACGGACGTCCCGCTGGCGAAGCAACTTGCGTACCTGCATGGTCGGCTAGGGGACGTTGTAGTCGATCCGACTGGTGTGCGGTACCGGGGTCAGGAGATAGACATCGACCCAGCGGTACCACAGCTCCAGGTTGGTGTCGTCGAACCCCAGATCAATGCGGTTTCCCCTGATGGCCCCTCCCGTGTCGGCGGCCAGGCCCACTCCATAGCCCGGGACGTAGACCCGGCTGCCCAGACTGATGACTCGAGGATCCACGGCCACGATGCCGTGTCTCATCCGGGCCCCCGTTGCTGTCACACCGAACGAGGGACTCGACCTCGGCACTCCGGCTGTGCCGGCCGAATAGGAGGTGGCCAACATACGCTTCTTGCGCCAGTACTCGACGGGCCCCGATGGTGTGTTCAGGGTACGGACGACGATCTTGGTCCCGTACCCCTGGACTCGGGTCGTAGGAGGAACGGCGACGTACTGGTTCTCCACCGTTCGCGTCACCTCATCCCCGTTCTCGTAACGGATGCGGATGCGTCGCTCTCGCACGCCGGGAGCCCCTTCCTGGAGCAGGCGGCGGTTGTCGATCTCCAGATCGGGGTCGGCGCGCCACACCGACTCAAAAGGGATCGGCTCTTGCTCAATCCAGAAGCGTTCGGTCACGCGGACGACCTCGATCGTTGCGTTGTGCGGGAGGGTGGCCTCGACGGGCGGCTCCGCGTAGTCCTGTCCCGTCAGAGCGATCTCAAGGTCAGCCAGGACATCGCCGACGCGCTCTCGATGGGTGCGGGTGCGGACACTCCGGCCGTCAACGCGGACCGTCACTCCTGTGGACCGTTCGACGACCACTGACATCCCCGCTGACACCAGGGTGTTCATGGCGGGCTCCACGTGATCGGCCAGATGGAGAGTGAGCCCCGCGTCGTGCAACACCTCGCCCACGGTGGAAGCCGTGGTGTAGAGGGTCCTGACGTGCTCCCCTTCTACGAGGGTGACGGGCACCGCTCGCTGGACGATGATGTGGACCGGTTCTCCATCGACCGGGTTGGCCTCGAGATCTCCCTCAACCCTGAGCTCATCCTGAGGGTTCAACGTGACTGCCGCCTCGTCGAGCACCGCGCTGACCGATCTGGCGTGGGTCTGGAGGGTGGCCGTCTGGTCGTCCACGGTGACCTGCACCCGTCGAGCGCGGTCGATCCGGATGACCATTCTGGAGTGAATCGGTCGATGGAGGTCGGGGGTGATGACGTCCTCAGTCGCCAGCTCCAGGCCGATGTCCTCGAGGAGCGCGGCCACCGTATCCTGCTGGGTCTGCAGTCGGCGCGATTGTCCGTCGATAACCAGGGTGGCAGGTGTGCCCGTGCTGCGGTAGCCCGCGGCCAGGATCCCAACTGTGAAGGCTAGCAGAACGAAGGCCTGCAGCGTGCCGGGACGGGATGAGCGTTCGAAGGGCGCTGTAGCGGCTATCTCCATAAGGATGCGATCCGCGGCTGGCTTCCGCCGGCTGCGACAGCCGCCTTGGCCTGCGCGATCATCGGTGTGAGACAGCTATTCCTCGTTCCCCAGATATCCTGTTTTCGCCGGCCGCGAGGCCGGGCGTGGTTGCATAACTCACGGAACAATACGGCCGTGCACCCTTCGTCGAACCGGGTCTCCCGACTTGCCGGGGCCCTTGAGCTCCGGCCAGGCGCCCCTGCGGCGCCCAGGAGAGGACTCCTTACCGCTGCTTCCTCCCGGACCTGACGGGGTTCGGAGGCTCCTGCCGCGCAGGACCCAGCCATCAGCGCCTCCAGACCGCAGCAGTTTCGAGAGCCGCGACCCTCGGAAGGGAATTCGATCCCGCTATGGCGGATTGCGGGTACAAGGCACCGCCAGTTCCCCATCTAGCACGGCCGACGATCATGGTACCGTATGGGGGGTGAATTGTCAAACCGGGGGCGCGGGCATCGAAGAGACCGCCCGGAGGTGTCCGGTGGCCTGGCGCTGATGGGAGGGGAGGCATGGTGCACGACGAGGGTCCTGGCGTTGGCAAGCGCGCTCTGGCTGAGCAGCTGGAACAAAGCGAGCGTTACCGATTCCGTTCCAACGGAACTCAAACTCTCTCCAACCAAGGGCAACACCTTCTCCAACCAAACCCAACGGTTGCGGGGCCCGTTCTGTGCTATACTGGACAGTGGCGTCGGTATGCTGGCTGGGGATGTCGCCTTCGCTGAGGACCGAGGCAGTGTTTTCGCGGTGGCAACTGTGGGCCGTAGTGGTTGGATCGCGACCGCAGCCCGCGAATCGATTGGGCTGTGCACCTGCCAAAGGATGGGAGAGACGAGAGGGCAGTGGTGAGGCCTCCGCGCAACCACCGTGCGGCAATTCTTCCGAGGAGGTGATGGTATGTCAGAGTGAACACACCAATGCGCTGGAACGTGGTCTGGTAAAGCCTCAGACTGACGCGGGCATGCCCCGAATAGAAAGCGCAAAGCTCTGCTAGATCCTCAAGGAGGCAACCATGCAAGTGATCCAGGACATTCTATTCTTCCTCGCGAACAACATCTTCCAGGAAGTGGGGATCCTGATCGGGATCTTCACTTTGATCGGCCTATGGCTCCAGAGGAAGCCCATACGGCAAGTCGTCGAGGGAACGCTCCGATCGGTGATCGGCATCTACGTCCTCTTCGCCGGTGTAGACCTGTTCGTCGGACAGCTCGCAGCTTTCCAGGAAGTCGTCGCCAGCGCCGTGGGAGCGGTGCCCCCGGAGGCGGAGGTGACGCTGGGTGACTTCCTGGCCACGCACGGTGGGACCGTCGCCCTCGTGATTGCGGCGGCGTTCCTCGTCCACCTGGTTCTGGTCCTGCTCATCCGAACTCGCTACGTCTACCTGACGGGCCACCTGATGTTCTGGATCAGCGTCGTCGTGGTGGCGTCCCTGGTGCAGGTCTTCGGCGACTTGCCCCAACTCTCCCTGGTCCTGTCGGGGGCGATCATCGTCGCTCTCTACTGGACGATCCAACCCCTGTTCATCGCGCCGCTGATGCGCAAGGTGATCGACTCCGATAACTGGGGGTACGGTCACACCAGCTCAGCGGCCGCCGCCCTGGGCGGCCTCATCGCCCCGGCCTTCGGCTCCCAGGAGGAACACGGCTCCGAGAGGATCAAGCTGCCGGAGTGGCTGGGCTTCTTCAAGGACGTCAACGTCTCGACCGCTTTGGTCATCGCCATCATCATGTTGGTCGCGATGATCTTCGCCCAGCCCGCAGTGATAGCGGAGCAGGCGGCTCAGTATGCCGAGGAGATCAGCCCCTGGGTGTGGGGCTTCGTTGCGGCATTCCAGTTCGCCGCCGGTATCGCCATATTGCTGTACGGTGTGCGCATGTTCCTGGCCGAGATCGTCCCCGCCTTCCAGGGGATTAGCGAGCGGGTCATCCCGAACTCGCGGCCGGCCCTGGACGTGCCGACGGTATTCCCCTTCGCACCGACCGCTGTGATGATCGGTTTCGTTTCCAGCACCATCGTGTTTCTCATCTTCCTAGGCGTCTTCGCAGCCCTGGGCTGGTTCGTTCTGGTGCCGCCGATGATCATGCTCTTCTTCCCCGGTGGGGGTGCCGGTGTATTCGGCAACCGCTTCGGAGGATGGCGCGGTGCCGTAATCGGCGGTGTTATCAATGGGGCCTTCCTGGCCATCGGCCAGGCTGTCTTCTGGGGGCTGTTGTCGCAGACCGCCCCGGAGCTGGCTACCCTGGCTGACCCCGACTGGTACATTATGAGCGGCGTGATTCTGGCCGTCGCCCAGCCGTTCGTGGCCCTGGACCCCGGTGTAGTGATCTGGATCGTCACTGCCATCATCGCCGCCATCGGAGGCGTGTGGCTATGGTATCTGAAGCGTGCGGTGCCGATGCCGGAGGAAGAGCTGGCTGAGGATCCCCTGAAGCAGGTTGAGACGGATTCAGGAACGGAACCCGAAGGGGGAGAGGGGGGTCATCGATGACGACTAAGGGGAATCCGGAGAAGCGCCTGAAGGTGATGACGGTCTGTGGAGTGGGCATGGGGAGCAGTCTGATCCTGCGCACGACCGCCGAGAAGGCCTTGAAGCAGTTGGGTCTGGAGGTCGACCTGGAACACGTGGATGTATCCTCGGCCCGCAGCATCGACGCCGATGTGATCATCGGGCAAGCCATGCACACCGAGGAGTTTGAGGACGCCGCTCCGGTCGTCGTCACCATCTCGGATTTCACCGACGTCGAGGCCCTGAAAGGTAAGCTGAAGGAAGCTCTGGAGGCTCAGGGATGGCTGACGTAGAGGGGGCCGTCCTGACCGCCCGGTCCCGGGTGGAGGTCGACGGCTGGCAGGAGGCGATCAGAGCGTCCTGCCAGCCGCTCCTCGAGGCTGAGGCCATCGAGGAGCGGTATGTCGAACGGTGCATCGAGATGGTCGAGGATGAAGGGCCCTATGTTGTCGTTGCGCCGGGCATCGCCCTGGCCCATGCCAGGCCGGAGGATGGGGTGAAGCGATTGTGCCTGTCGGTAGTGACCCTGGCCGCACCGGTCGAGTTCGGCCACTCGGAGAACGATCCGGTAGATCTCGTCTTCGCCTTCGGATCGCCGGACTCGACGCAGCACGTAAGCCTGCTCCGTAACCTGGCCCGCGCGCTCCAGGCAGATCTGGCTGATAAGCTGCGAACGGCCAACACGGTGGAGGAGGTTGAGTCCCTGATCCAGGGGATCGTCCAGGACGTGAAGGAGGACTGATACCCGGGCCTGGCAGCGCTGCCCCGGGCCGGTTCGAGGCCGGTGATGTGACCGGCCTCGACCGGCCGGCGGGGCATCGTTTCGCCGGGGCTAGAGATAGAAGACGCGATCTCCGTAGCGGGCGATCAACTCTCGATTGTGCTCCTCGCCGCCGGGCACATTGCCGGAGACGAAGACCGGGGGCGTGATCCCCCGGGCGAGGAGCTCCTCGACGGTGGCCGCCACCAGGGCTTGTAGGGTGGCGCTACTGGCCACGCCCGAAGCGGGTGAGAAAGGCGCGGGAACCCCTGCGGCCTCGAGGATGGCATCGCCGGGTGGAACCTTAACATCGATGACCACATCGGCGTACTCGTACATCCTCTTCCCCGAGGGGTGGCGCGAGGGCACCTTTCGGGTGTACTCCATCGCCGTGACGCCGATCACCCGTATGCCGCGCTCCTTCGCGAGCATGGCCATCTCAACCGGGACGGCGTTCCGACCGGACATCGAAACCAGGATCAGAACGTCACCGCTCTGGATGGGCTGGTTGTCGAGCAGGATCTCGGCGTACCCTTCCAGCCGCTCGATAGCCGAGGTCATGGTCGCCGGTCGGACGTCCAGGGAGGAGATCCCCGGCGCCAGAATGGGGTTGATCAACATCAGCCCTCCGGCCCGGTAGACCAGGTTCTGAATGGATAGGGACGAGTGCGTGCAACCGAAGCCGAATATCCGGGCATCGCCCTCAATGGCGTCGGCCAGCAAGACGGCGCCGCTGCGGATGGCTTCGGATTCCTCCTCGTCGATGCGGCGGAGAAGGGCAATGACGGCTTCCAGATACTGGTGAGCGTAGTTCTTCACGATCGACCTCCCGTTATGGCTGGTATGGGCTTGGACGCCAGGGCAGCGCACCTGGGTCGGAGCTTTCTTTCAAGCATACCACGTCCTGTCCAAGGCAACCAGCCGATCTGGCGGGAGGTCTCGGCATCATGCTTGGCTGCCACGGCGCCTACTGTGAACGTCCACTGCGCGGGGACCGGCTTCGGC
>SKLM01000270.1 GCA_007123205.1 Thermoflexales bacterium | reverse complement strand
CTCGTCGAACTTTAGGAACGCCCGTACTTGATCAGGGTAACGCTCCTGAAGAGCTTTGAACATCTCGTGATAGCGGAGATCGCCTGTACCCAGGACGACGAACTGAACATCCTGCTCCTGTAGGAGCCGGGAGAGCGCCGGCTTCACCAGATCCATTCCCTTGACATGGTCGAGACGGGCGACCATGCCCAGCAGAGGTGCGTCGGAGCGGACAGGAAGACGAGCCTGCTGCTGCAAAGCGGTCTTATTCGCTGCTCGCCGTCCCAGACTGTGGATGTCAAAGTTGTGGGGCACACTGGGATCCGTAACGGGATTCCAATCATCGTAGTCGAGCCCATTGAGTATCCCGTGCAGCCGATCCCTACGTTCGTGCAAGAGCGGTTCCAGGCCCATCCCCATCTCCGGCGTCAAGATCTCCTCCGCGTATCGCTCGCTCACCGCATTGATGAGATCAGAGTGGGCGATTCCCTGTGCCATCCAGTTCACGGCTCCCGGCGGCTCTACGGAGAGGTGCTTCACCTCCTCCATCTGCGCAAACGTCAAGATTAAGCGACCCGTTATGCCCTGGTAGGCCAGATTGTGGATGGTGAACAGGGTGGCCACATCTCGGAAGAACGGCTCGCGCCAGCCGGAGACGTCGAGCCAGGTGGGCACAACCGCCGTGTGCCAGTCATTGGCGTGGATCACGTCGGGTTTCCAGTCCAACATCCGAATGGCCTCAAGTACCCCCCGGCCGAAGACCGCAAAGCGTTGGGCGTCGTCCTCAAAGCCATACACTTTTTCGCGGGAAGTGAAATAGTGCTCGTTCCACAGGAGATAGACGGTCACATCCTCGCCCATGGTACTCGCCATCAGATGAACGTGTTCCCTGCCCGCACCCACAGGGACCGGGAACCGTTCGCCGATCTTGACAAGCTCGAAGTGCTCGCCACTGATCGTGCCGTAGCGCGGCATCATCACTCGCACGTCGTGTCCCAGGCCTCGCAGGGCTATGGGCAACGATCCAGCCACGTCTGCCAATCCTCCCACCTTAGCGAAGGGGACTGCCTCGGCAGTGAGAAACAGGACTTTCAACGGCCTCTCCGTCATCACATTCCCCCATCCAGCCCCAATGACATGACCACTCTCACTGGAGGCAAAGCCAAGGACAGCTTCCCGTTACCCATGCGGGCCCACATCGCACCGAGCCAACCTGGGTCCGAAGACACCATCGAAGCTCTGTCGAGACCGTTGGAGTCAGCCTTCGGCGCCGTCCAGTATACGGAAAAACTGGTGCAGGGCACAGGTGCGGCCCCCCAGTCTCGCGCGACGCAAGGACGACTACCATCTATGCGCTTCTCGAGGAGCTAATAAGCATCGAGACTGGAGTGGGTGAGGGCCCGGGCGTAGGCGTCACCCGCCGCGGGGTTAGGAATGCCCCCGCCATGCTCAGCGCCATACTGAGCACGATCAGCACGCTGATGACCCAGGCAATGATACGAGTTCTTCGTTCCTTTGATCGCTGCACAGTCCGTACCTCCCTCTCTAGTCAGCGAAGCGATTATAGCATAGCCAACCTCGGTGCACAAGCAGACCCCGCCTCCAACAGCGAGGCGGGGCTTCGGACGTGCAGACCGTCGACACGGTAAGCATTGAAGGACAAGAAGACCTATTCCAGCTTTTCTCTCAGTGCGTCCCGGAGTGCGGGCACCGCGTCAAACAGGTCAGCCACGATCCCATAGTCAGCGATCTTGAAGATCGGCGCCTCGGGGTCCTTGTTGACGGCAACAATAACCGTGCTGGTACGCATACCCGCGAGATGCTGGATCGCTCCCGAGATCCCGCAAGCGATATAGAGATCGGGGCTCACCGTCTTGCCGGTCTGACCCACCTGATGCTCATACGGGATCCAGCCAGCGTCCACTGCAGCGCGGGACGCACCGATGGCCCCGTTGAGAATCTGTGCCAGCTCGCGCAAGGGCTCGTACCCCTCGGGGCCCGCCACACCACGGCCGCCAGACACGATCACACCCGCATCCGCCAGGCTGACCCCTCCCTCACTCTCCTCGAACCCTGTCACTTTCACCGCGATCTCGTCTTCTGCCATCAAAACGGAGAGTTCAACCAGTTCGCCCTCGCGCCCGAGATCCGGTTCCGGTTTGGGAAAGGCCCGCACTCGCGTCGTGACGACCTGCGGCCTCCGCTCCGGGATCAAGCACCGGGACACCAGCTTACCAGCATAGATGGGCCGTGTAGCCATCAGCTGACCATTCTCGAAATACAGCTCCGTGCAGTCGGCGATGCATCCGGTCTCCAACCTCACCGCCAGGGCCGGGCCGATCTCACGGCCCCGAAACGTCGCTGCCATCAGGATCGTCCCCGGCTCGTGCTCTCGCACCGTATGCTGCAGCACCGTCGCGTAGGGCTCGACCCGAAAGTCGGCCAGAGTAGGATCCGCAGCCCACAACACTCTGTCCGCACCGTAGGCAACAGCCTCCTCCGCCAAATCCTTGAGCCCGTCGCCCCCCAGGACACAGGCTAGAACGCCGCCACTGCCCTCGTCGGCAAGCTGGCGAGCGACACCGACCGCCTCCCAAGAAGCTGCCGACGCCTCACCCTCGAACTGCTCCACCCAGACCAAGATATCCTTGTTCATACAGGCCGCCTCCTAGATCACCTTCTCCGCCAGGAGCATCTCCGTTAAGATCCTGGCCTTTTCCTCTATGGTCTCGGCCTCAATGATCTCCGCCTCCCCCTCACGCGCTGGTGGTTCGAAGACCTCTGGCCAGCGCACCCCAGACCCCTGGGGGCCGACCTTCTCCCGTTCCGCGCCGATGTCCTCCAGCGTCCAGAGAGGATACTCCATCTGAGCCGCCTTTCGAATACCGATGAAGGACGTGTACCGCGGCTCGTTGATCCCTTTGGTGGTCCCCAGGACGGCCGGAAGCGGCGCCTCCACCACCTGTCGTCCTTCCTCCAGGAGTCGCTCCACGGTGATCGATCTCTCCTCCGAACGCAGTTCGACCAGATTGATCGTGTACATCAGCGAGGGCCAGCCTAGACGCGTGGCGAGAGCCACACCCGTCTGCCATGTCTGAGCGTCGATGGTCGACTTGCCGCACAGCACCAGATCCACATCGCCCATCTTCTCGACCGCCTTCGCGAGGACGTAGCTGGTTGCTAACGTGTCGGAACCAGCACACGCCTCATCCCAGACACGCACCGCTTCGTCAGCGCCCATGGCCACCGCGTGCTTGAGCGCTTCGAGGGCCGCCTCTGGACCCACAGAGAGAACCGTGACTGTGCCCCCGTGTTGGTCACGAAGGAGCAAGGCCTCTTCCACCGAGTACTCGTCCCACGGGTTGATGATCAGCGGGGAATCCCCCCAAGAGATGTTCCCCTCCTCGTCCACCGACATCTTGGCCTCGGAGTCCGGTGTGTATTTCGTGCATACCACGATGTGCAAAGGACACCTCCTTGTCTGTACCGTCGTGCCTGCAGCGGCGCATCCGCCCCATCAACGTCAACGGGCGCGCTGACCGCCTTGTCCTAGGGCCGCCTTCTATGCCCGCCTCTCGGAGCTGCGTTGTGGAGTCCGAGCGCGGCCTCCTATCCTGTTCCGCCCTACACACCTCCTAATGCGTCCATACGATCGTATCAGGCCCCATCTAAGACTTGTTGGTGTAGAGCGTGGGCAGGAAATCCTTTCCCAAGAGCTCGCGGGCGATAATCATCCGCATCACATTGGGTGTACCCTCCGCCCCGATCGAATAGGAGCGAATGCCTCGGATGCCCATCTCGATGGGGCATTCCTTGGTGTAAGCCATAGCACCGTGCCAATCAGCCACCTCGTTCATGATGCTGAAACCCAACCTGGGCGCTTTCAATTTCGCCATAGCTGCCGCGAGAGCGATGTCGTGATGGGTCGCCGCTCCGTGCCGGTACATCTGATCCATCAGCCAGGCTGCCTTGTAGGTGGACAGCCGCACGCCCTCCAGATCCGTGTATAGGTTCGCCAGAGGGAACTGTACACCTTCGAAGCTCGCTATGGGGCGCCCAAACGCCTCGCGCAGCTTGATCTGGTCCATCCCCATCGCCAGTGCTGCTTCCGATGCGCCCACACAGGTAGCCCCAATCAGAGTACGCGCCGCGGAGAATCCCTCCATCGCGTGGTAGAATCCCTTGTTCAACTCGCCGACCTGGTGCTCCAATGGCAGGCGCACCTCGTCCAGCGCAAAACCGCCGGTAGAGATACCCATTCTGCCCATGTCATCGAAATAAGTAGGGATGACACCCCCTGTCCCTTTGAGTGGGAGAGCGAAGAACGTGAAAGCCCTGTGGCCGGCATCCTCATCGGGATCGGTGCGAGCCAGCATCAGGTGGATACCCCCCCAGTCCAAGGACTCCCGCACGCCGCTGATGTAGACCTTCTCCCCATTGAACACCCAGCGGTCTCCGTCCCTCTGCCCGCGAGTGCGGCAGGCGCCCAGAATGTCGGAGCCACCTCCGGGCTCGGTGGTCGCGATACCCAAGAAGGCCTCTCCTCGCGTCACCCTGGGAAGATACTCTTGCTTGAGCCCTGAGGATCCATACCGGTAGAAGATGAAGCCCCAGGCAGCTTCAACCAGGTACAACACTGGCACAGCCAGGCTGATGTCAGCCCGTCCCAGTTCCTCAGCCGCGATGGTGGCCATCATCCAGTCAGCCCCGGCGCCTCCGTACTCCTCACCTACTGTCGGGGCCAGCAACCCGACGTCGGCCATCCCTGCGACAATCTCTCGGGGGATGAACTCCTCTTCGTCGATCTCACGCACGCGGGGGGCGATCTCGTTCTGTGCGAAGTCGCGTACTGCGCGGCGCCAAAGACGTTGCTCCTCGGTCCAACCGAAATCCATGGTCTCCTCCTTGGTAGACTGGGAAAGTGAGCCGCTCAGAGGCCAGGCCGCAGCCACACTGGACGATCCGCACACTGCGCCTGTGGCCAATCTCGGGCAGGAGCCGCTGTAGGTACCGCAGCGCTGCCCAGAGACTGTGGACACCCTGTCTCAGCCATTCGACACAGCAAACGTAGGTCAGAGGCAAAACGGGCTCCTATGAGCAGTCTTCCCTCCGGACCCTATGTCTAGCGGTCGAACCAGAATGCATCGAACAGGCCTCGGTCCAACAACCTAACTGACTGGCGGTCATCGCTATTATACTCACATCGGATAGGCCTGCAAACCCTGCCGTCTCGTCCCTGTACTCCAAGAATCGGACCCGGACGCCGCTGACTGAACACAATGGGCCGCAACACACTCGACCAACGGCAGGACCTGCCGCGTATTAGCGATGCCCGATGGCGGCTCTCGCTGACTCCGAAGCCGGATCCTTAGAGCCGTGTCGAGACCTGCTGACCACTATGGAGCGTCCGTTTTTGAGTTGTTGACACCCCAGCCCTGGCAAGTATAATGGGCTCACCTGAACCGATCGGCTTATCGCCTGGACGGCCCGCGTGACTATGTGTAAGACCGCCTACGTCTACCACCCAGTCTATCTGGAGCACAACCAACCAGGGCATCCCGAGAACGCCCGCCGCCTGGAATGCGTTCTTCGTACCCTGGAGCAAGAGGACATCCTGGGCAGCCTGACCCTCGTCGAGCCGCGTCCAGCATCGGAGCACGAGCTTTTGAGCGTCCACACGCCACAACACATCGAAAACGTACGCCGGGTGGCAGACCAAGGAGGTGGACACATGGATCCGGACACCTATGTCTCACCGCGGTCCTACGAGGCAGCCGTGATGGCCGCTGGTGGCCTGATTCAGGCGGTCAACCAGGTGATGCAAGGCGAGCTCCGCAACGGTTTTGCGCTCATCCGTCCGCCTGGTCATCATGCCACGGCCACTCGGGCTATGGGGTTTTGTCTGTTCAACAACATCGCTGTGGCGGCCCGCTCGGCCCTGGAGCACGAGGGAGTTGAGCGGGTGCTCATCGTTGACTTCGACGTCCACCACGGTAACGGGACGCAGGACATTTTTGGTGACGACCCGGACGTATTCTACTTCTCGACGCACCAGTATCCGTACTACCCGGGCACAGGGGCCAAGACGGAGATAGGATCTGGCGCCGGGCAGGGGACAGTGCTCAACGTCCCCCTGCCTCCAGGTGTGGGGGACAACGGCTATGCGAGGGTCATCGAGGAGCTAGTTTGGCCCTTGGCGGAGCGCCTCGGGCCGAGTCTCATCCTGGTCTCGGCTGGCTATGACGGTCATTGGGATGATCCCCTGGCCCACATGAGCCTATCCCTAACCGGCTACGCCGGTCTCCAGCGTCAGCTGGTCAGCCTCGCCGACCATCTCTGCGACGGGCGGATCCTGTTCACCCTGGAAGGGGGTTATCACCTGAAGGCTCTAGCTTATGGAGTCCTGAACGGGTTTCTCGCCCTTCGCGGTGAGGATATCGTCGTCGACCCGCTGGGACCAGCTCCGCACTCGGAGCGACCAGTAGACGCGTTGATCGCAGAGTTGAAAGACCTGCATCGCCTGAGCTAGCAAGACCTGAAGCGCAGGATGTCGTTCCGACGATTTCGGGCTTTGCTGCTGAACCCTGGAGGTTGTTCCGTGGTACGCCGCGAGATGGCCCGCATTGCCCGAGAGGGTTGGATCGGAATGCCCGGAGCGGGAGAGCTCGTCGAAGTGATGGGGATGGGACCGCGCGGGCATACCGGATGTACGCGGGGTGGGCTGCCTCCGGCAGTGGGCGGGTTGTGAATACGCTCGGAGCGGGGCAGGGGGTTAACGGGATGGCGACGGGGAGATTCCTCCTCGCTCTCGCTCCTCGGGATAGCGGGTCAGTGATGTTTGGCTGGGGGGGCTTCCGTTCAGAGTGGTGCGCGACTTGACCGGCCGAGCTCGGGGCTGGCGAGCATCTCTCAGGGTCGAAAACCCGGGCGCGGCTTATGATTGACGCTAAGTATGGGCGTGGCAGCCAAGATGGCGTGTCGGTGAGAGAGAATAGTGGGATTAGCATCAGACGGGAGACCGGGCAATCCTAGGACGCTCCTCACGCGGATTGGAGTGATCAGACGGCGATTCGTCAGGAACGTGGAGGTAGAGCGATGAACGAGATTCCCCTCGCGGAGTACCGGCAGCAGATCGTGAACGCCATCGACGACGGACGGTATGCCGAGGCCGTCGTTCACGGAAGGCATATCCTGGAATCCTATCCGAAGGACGTGCACGCCTACTGGCTGCTGGGTAGAGCCATGTTCGAAGCGGGTCAGGACGAGCAGGCCTCTGACATGTTCAAACGCGTGCTGAGCGCCGATCCCGACCGGATGCTTGCCTGGGTGGGATTGAGCGAGCTGGCCGAGCGACAGGGCGATCTGGAGGCCGCTATCGGACACCTGGAGCGCGCGTTTGAGCTCGCGACGGACAACGACGGAATCGCCAGTCATCTTCGCCACCTGTATGGTGAGTTGGAGGGCCGTGGGTCCAAGCGGCTTCAGCTGACCGGCGGAGCCCTCGCGCGGCTCTATCTGCGCGGCGATCTCCTGTCGCGGGCCATCGCGGAACTCCGTGGATTGCTCAAGGAACACCCCGATCGGGTGGATCTACGGATGGCGCTGGCGGAGGCGTTGTGGCGGAGCGGCGACCGAACGCAGGCCTCCCACGTCTGTCAGGAGATTCTGCAGGTGCAACCCTTCAACCTCACAGCCAATCTGATCTTGGGTGAGGTATGGGCCAGTGCTGGAAGACCCGAGGGTGAGCTCTACCTGGAGCGGGCCGAGGAGCTCGATCCGGAGAACGAAGCAGCACAGGAGCTCTTCGGCCCCAACTCCCCGCTCCCCCCCAAGGACCCTCAGATCTCACCAGCCGACTATGATGCCACCGCCCGGCCCAGGGATCTGTCCGAGATAGGGCTGCTGCCCGGGGAGTTGGAGGCCGCGTTGATCCATCCCGACGAGTCGCTTACCCGGCGGCCGGAGACCCCTCTGTGGCTGCAGGAGACAGCGGAGGACGCTGTGCCAGAGCACAGCGGTGGGACCGACGCGTCAGTCAGTGAGACCTCAGCGGAAGCCCCGCTGCGGGCGGAGGACGTGAACGGGGATGCCATCGCCCAGGAGGGAGGCATCGCGGAGCGGCCCGTGGACGACACAATGGAGGGCAGGAGCCCGTTATCGGGAAGCACAGTCAGGTTAGAGCAGCAAGAGAGGTCGGTCGCTGAAGACGCCGCCCGGGAGACTGGCCAGAGGCACCGCGACGAGGATCAAGAAGGGATGATCACCGAGGCCACCGAGGAGTTCATCGCGGTCGCCGAGGATAACGCTGAGGCCTTCGACGAGAGATCATCGGTCCCTGAAGAGGTTGACACTGGGGAGATGGAAGGAAGCGACGATCTCGAGCCCGCCGATATCCCTGACTGGCTGCGGGGGCTGGTGCCGGTTGAGCAGAAACCCCACGTCGTGCCGGGGACCGGCGCTCTGACCGCTCT
>SKLM01000029.1 GCA_007123205.1 Thermoflexales bacterium | reverse complement strand
TAGGGTGAGGGGGGCCGTCATCGCTGGCACTGCCTTCTTGACTTCCAACTCCACCCTCCCACTGCCAACGTGTGTTCTTCGTACCGCAGCGCGGCGGCCCTCGCCCCTCCGCTGCACGAGCCTGATGGCCCCCACGCTGTTCCGCAGGTGGGAGGCCGAGTACGAATGCTAGCGCCATGAGACAATGTGACGTCGACTGGTCCGTGTACGTGATCACAGATCGAGGCGCTGCTGGTGAACGCCCCCTCAGCGAGGTCGTTCGAGCAGCGGTCGCGGGAGGTGCGACTGTCGTCCAACTACGCGACAAGCGAGCCACCACTCGGGACCTGATCGAACAGGGCCGCGCCTTGCACGGGATCACGCGACCAGCCGGCGTGCCGCTCATCGTCAACGATCGGGTGGACGTTGCCCTCGCCCTCCGAGCCGAGGGTGTCCACGTGGGGGATGAGGATATGCCCGCGGTCTTGGCCCGTGCCCTCATCGGGCCGGAGCGCATTCTGGGCGTCTCTGCCGGCACCGTCCGGGACGCGCGCCAGGCAGAGGCCGACGGGGCCGACTATCTGGGCGTCGGCGACATCTACGGGACCCCGAGTAAGCCCGATGCAGGCTCTCCCATCGGAGTTGAGGGACTACGGGAGATCGCTGAGGCCGTCTCCATCCCCGTCGTCGGCATCGGCGGGATCGATGCCGACAACGCAGCTGCCGTCATCGCCGCCGGGGCAGCGGGCGTGGCCGTGATCTCGGCTGTCATCGGCGCGCCGGATCCGAAGCAGGCGGTGCGCCGCCTGTGGGACATCATCCGCCAAGCAAGGCTCTCGCGCGCTGATGGCTGATCACCGTGTGGTTCTGGATCAACAGGGTTCGTTGAGGGGCCTATGATCGATATCAATGCTCGCATTGGAGTGGCCCTGTCGCGCATCCGGGAGGAGCGTCCCCTTATCCATCACATCACCAACTCGGTGGTCATGAACGACACCGCCAACGTGACCCTCCACCTGGGCGCATTGCCCGTCATGGCCTGGGCGGCTGAGGAAGTGGCCGAGATGGTTGATCAGGCGGATGCCCTCCTCCTCAACCTCGGTACGCCGACCCCCAGCCGTGTTGACTCTATGCTGATCGCCGGGCGCCGGGCCAATGAACGATCTATCCCCGTGGTCTTCGACCCGGTGGGGGCTGGTGCGACCACGCTGCGCATCGAAAGCAGTCTCCGTCTGCTCGACCAGCTCGATGTGGCTGTCCTCCGAGGGAACGAGGGCGAGATCGCCGCCTTGAGCGCCGTATGGGGCCTGAGCGAAGCCTCGCCGGCACCGCGTGCGAGATGGGTGAGAGGGGTCGAGAGCGTCGTGGACACCGGCCATCCTGCGGCCCTCGCACGGGCTATGGCGTGCAAGACCGGAGCCACGGTGGCTATCACCGGCCCCCGCGATGTGGTCTCCGATGGACACCGGGTCGTCCACATCGACAACGGGCACCTTCTGCTCACGGCCATCACGGGCACCGGGGGTATGGCCACGACCGCGGTGGCCGTCTTCGCTGCTGTGGAGGACGATCTCGTCGTGGCAGCTGCCGGGGGATTGGCGGCGTTCGCCGTGGCCGCTGAGCAGGCCGCCCCGAAAGCCGAAGGGCCGGCCAGTTTCAAAGTGGCTCTCTTCGATCAAATCTACTCCTTGACCCCCGAGCGGCTGGTTGACAGTGCTCGGATCACATTCGCGGAGCCGTCTGATGGTCGCTGATCCCCCCAGGAGCTAGGCCATGCGCATTTCCGACATCGGAGAGTTCCCCCTTATCGACCGGGTGGCTCGGATCGCCTCGATCGAGCGGCCCGACGTCATCGTCGGGATCGGAGACGACGTCGCCGTCCTGGCTGACGGCGAAGAGCTGATCCTCGCCACGATCGACAGCCAGGTCGAGGGCGTACACTTCCTGCGCGACGTGATCTCGCCCTGGCAGCTCGGTCGGCGTGCGCTGGCCATCAACCTCAGCGATATCGCGGCCATGGCAGGGAGGCCCCAATACGCCCTGGTATCCCTCGCCCTCCCGTCCGACACGGAGGTGGACTGGGTCGAGGACCTATATCGGGGCCTGCGGGAGGAGGGCAATCGCTTTCAGACGGCCGTCGTGGGCGGCAACATGGCTCGGTCACTGGGGAGCACGTTTATCGACGTCTGTGTTCTCGGGCGTGTCCACCGGACCCATTTGATGCTGCGCTCCGGAGCGCAGCCCGGCGACCGAGTGGTGGTGACGGGCAGCTTGGGGGACGCGGCTGCCGGCCTGATCCTCGCCGAGCACCCGGATCTCCCTATGACGGGGGCCCAGCGCGATCAGCTGCTGGACCGCTTCCTGACACCCACGCCTCGGGTGGGCGAGGCAGCTGTCATCGCCCGGTCCGGGGCCGCGACCGCCATGATCGACATCAGCGATGGCCTCAGCAGCGATATCGGTCATATCTGCGACCGCAGCGAGGTGGGAGTTCGTCTGTGGGCGGACCGTTTGCCGATATCGGCTGCCGCCCGCCGCGTCGCGGAGCTCACCGATAAACCTCCATGGCGACTGCCCCTCGGTGCCAGCGACGACTACGAACTGTGCTTCACCGCCCGGCCCGACGCGGTCGAGGAGCTGGCAGCCTCTCTCCTGGAGGAGACCGGTACCCCGCTGACCCCCATTGGCCAAGTCCTACCCGCCCGGAAAGGCCGGTGGTTGGCTTTGACGGACGGACGGGAGATAGAGTTGGGAGCAGCCGGATGGCAGCATTTCCGCCGCGAAGAATGACCCCTGCCCGGTGTCCTGCCGGGGCGAGGGGACACTCTGGCCGCCGCTGCCCACCCGTGACTGTACCGCTGAGGAGGAGACGATGCAGACTAGCAGCCGAAGAGTAGCACAAGCTGTGATCCTGGTGGCCGTCGGCGTCGCGCTGTCGCCCTTCACTTCTTTCCCCGTCGGCATCGCCAGTGTCAACCCAACGCAGCACTTCGTGAACATCCTGGGCGCCGTCCTGCTCGGCCCGTGGTGGGCGATGACGATCGCGGCCATCATCGGTGCCCTTCGCAATGTACTGGGTGTAGGGACGCTGCTGGCCTTCCCTGGCGGTATGATAGGTGCGCTCCTCGCTGGCTATACCTACCGTTATACCCGTAATCTCTACTTGGGAGCCGTGGGCGAGATCGTCGGTACCGGCATCCTTGGCGCCCTCGTCAGCGGGCTTCTGGTAGCCCCCGTGCTTATGGATAGCCGCATGGCCTTGACCATATTGATTACCTCCTTCCTTGCCAGCGCTGTCGTCGGAGCCGTGTTGGGCCTGCTGGCCCTCAGGCTCCTGGAGCGGGCGGGCTACGTCGATCTGGATGGGCCCGGAACGCCAGGTGCCTGAGCCCGTGATTCGCGTTAGTGGCCTTCGTTACCGCTACGCGGGAGCGGGATCGGAGTGGATCCTGGAGAACCTCGACTTGGAGGTTCGGCCGGGGGAGTACGTGTTGATCTGCGGTTCCAGTGGTTCGGGTAAGTCCACTCTCTGCCGAACCCTCAACGGGCTGATCCCCCACTTCTTTGGCGGGCGGATGGAGGGCCGCGTGAGCGTGGCCGGCCTCGATACCAGGGAGCACCCTGTCGGTGAGCTGTTCGCCCATGTCGGACTCGTCTTCCAGAACGCAGAGTCTCAGCTCTTCAACAGTACGGTGGAGAGCGAGCTCGCCTTTGGGCTCGAGAGCCTGGGGCTCTCTCCCGACCAGATCGAGGAGCGAGTCGTGCGGGCCGCGGAGATCGTCGATATCACCCAGCTTCTCCACCGACAGCCGCATCAACTGTCCGGCGGGGAGCAGCGCCTGGTGACCATTGCCGCAGTCCTGGCCCTCCGCCCGGAGGTTCTGGTTCTCGACGAGCCCTATGCCAGCCTGGACCCGGCCAACGTCGCCCGGGTCCGCGATGCCCTCAGCGAAACCCATCGGCGCGGCACGGCAGTAGTCCTTACCGAGCATCGGCTGGAGAACGCCGTCACCGATGCGGAGCGCATGGTGGTGCTCTACCGCGGCCGAGTCGCCTTGGAGGGGACTCCCCGCGATGTGTTGGCCGAGGACGTGACCGGCCTTGGCCTCAATCCACCAGCCGTCGTGAGTACGGCGAAGGCGCTCAATCTGCCGTACCTGCCCCTCACCGTGGAGGGTCTGGTGTCAGCGGCAGAGGGGCGCCAGTTGCCCGCGGACCTTCTGCCGGATCGACCGGCCCGGGACGCCACAACGGACGAGGCGCTGATCTCCGTGCAGGATGTGGACTTCTCTTTCGGAGACAGGCCAATCCTGCGAGAGGTCAGTCTGACCCTTGGCGCCGGCGAGTGCCTGGCCCTCGTAGGGGCGAACGGGTCTGGTAAGACTACCTTGGTCAAACACTTTAATGGGCTCCACCGGCCGGATCGGGGGCACGTGTCGGTGCTTGGGAGCGATACCCGGCGGAGGAGTGTTTCGGAACTGGCCCGCCACGTCGGGCTGGTCCTCCAGAACGTCAACAACCAGTTCTTCAAACTCCAGGTGCGAGAGGAGATTGAGGTGGGAGCCCGGGCTCTGGGGCGCTACGACAAGGCCTGGCTGAAGGACCTGACCGCATGGTTTCGTCTGGGACCGTTTCTCGAGCGGACACCGTACCAGTTGAGCGAGGGCGAGAAGAAGCGGGTGGCCTTTGCCGCGGTACTGGCTCCTAGACCGGAGGTCCTGGTCCTCGACGAGCCCACGACGGGGCAGGATTGGCCCTTCCGGCGAGCGCTGGAGCGGCTGCTGGGCGATCTGCTTGCACGGGGGCTGAGTGTGGTTCTCGTCACCCACGATCTGGATTTCGCTGAGCAGCGTGCCGACCGCTGGGTACTGCTGGCCGGCGGGCGGGTCTTGGCCACCGGCGCGCCAGGGGATGTCATGCGCCAGACGGATGCCATGGAACGTGCCAACCTGCGTCCCACTCAGTCGTTCCAGATCCGTCACGCCCTCGGCAAGAGCCGATCTGCCAGTGCTGATGCTTGAACGGAGCGAGAGGCTGCTCGATCCGCGCACCTGTCTCATCGTGACGGTCTCCTACGCCGCCCTGATCGTCGCGTCACACCAACTGACGTGGCTGCTTGCGGAACTGGTGATACTCTGGCTGGTCATCGTGGCCGTCGGCGAGGGAGGGCAGTATCTGCGCTGGCTGCGTCTGGTCGCGGCTATGGCTGCCAGTTGGTTTGCCATCTCCTGGCTCGCCTTCGACATCGGGACAGCTGTGACAGCCGGTCTGCGCTTGGTCGCGCTCACCTCGGTCTTCTTTGTGTTCTTCCGTACCACAGCTCCGGAGGATCTGGGCAACGCTCTGGTCAAGACCGGCCTTCCCTACGAGGTTGCCTTCGTGTTCAGCACATCCCTCCAGTTTGTGCCGGTGCTCAGTCGTAAGGCCCGCAACATCCTGGATGCGCAGCGCTCTCGAGGGATCCCTCTGGAGCCCGGGCTGTCGGCGCTGCGCCACTACCCGGCGTTGATCACGCCGCTGCTGATTCAGGCGTTCCAGCTTGGCGACGAGTTGGCCGCCGCCATGGAGTCTCGCGGGTTTGGCCGGCCAGGCCGCACCTTCAGGCGCCACTACCGCATGCGCGCCATCGATTGGGCCGTGGTGGTCCTGGCTGTCGGCGTGGCGAGCCTCCTCATCACCTGGCCGGCGATCTGATATGGAGGGCGATGCGTGACACGTGCGCCGTGCTATCTTCACTGCCGCTGTGTCCCGCACGTCCACCGAGAGAGACTTCGACGGTGAGGGGCGTCGACGGGCTTGATTCCTGTTCCATCAGACCTTGGCCCGTGAGTCGATCCCCTGACCCGGTTCGCGGACGATGACATCTCGCATACGATACACAGGAGGGCATCGATGAAGAAGGTACTCACCATCGCGGGATCGGATTCCGGCGGTGGCGCCGGCATCCAGGCGGACCTGAAAGCCTTTGCCGCACGAGGGGTCTACGGTATGAGCGCCCTGACCGCCATCACCGCTCAGAACACGCTGGGCGTCCAGGGGGTGCATGAGTTGCCGTCGGAATTCGTGGGCCAGCAGATCGATTCGGTGATGACAGATATCGGCGCCGATGCCTGGAAGACCGGCATGCTGTCGAATGCCCGGATCATCCGCGTGCTGGCCGATCGGGTGCGACGCTATGGGGTGGAACTGCTTGTCGTCGACCCCGTTATGGTAGCCAAGAGTGGTGATCCGCTCCTCCAGCGCCAGGCGCGCGAGACGCTGATCGAGGAGTTGGTCGCCCTGGCCTATGTCATCACTCCCAACCACCACGAAGCCCAAGTGTTGACCGGTCTGGAGATACGGACACTGGCTGATATGCACGCAGCAGCGAAAGCCATTCACGACATGGGCGCGCGAAACGTCGTCATCAAGGGAGGGCATCTCCCCGCTACCGCTCGCGCCATCGACGTCCTCTACGATGGTGAAGAGCTCATCGAGTTCGACGCGCCGCGCGTGGACACGCGGAACACCCACGGGACGGGCTGTACCTATGCCTCCGCCATTGCGGCGGAGCTGGCAAAAGGGCGGTCGGTCAGGGAAGCAATCAGAATAGCTAAGGACTACTTGACGGCAGCATTACAGGCCGCTGTCGACCTCGATATTGGCCAGGGCCACGGGCCGCTTCAGCACTTCCCCGACTGGCAGAATCACCGCCTCCGCTAAAAAGCAGCAGAGGAGTCTCTACCTGCTACGACACCCGGATCGCGGTTCGGGCCGTGAGATGATGGGGAGCGGAGCAATTCGACAACCCGTTGAACGTTGAACGTTGAACTTGCAACCTGCTAACACCCCTCGAACCGTAACGTGCAACCTGCAACCTGCAACCTGCAACCTGCAACGTGCAACCTGCAACGTGCAACGTGCTGCAGCCAGAGCCAGACGGTGCCATCCCTGCCCTTAACCCCGGCGGAATCAGCTGGAAAGCCCGTCCCACTTACGCTATAATAGGTGGGAGCCGCGGAGGCTATCGATCGGCGCGCCGGCTGGCACCGTAGAGTTCATGGTACATTGAAGCGATCGGTGAGATGGCCAGGATGTCGTCACACCATCGCTTCCAGCTTTGGGAGAGTGAGCGAAAATGGATGACTCAGTTGACCTGTGGGAGAAGCCAGACTCAGCGAGATACATGATCGCCGGTTGGTACCAGTGGGCGGACGCCGGCGAGGTGTCGTCAGGCCTTCCCCAGTACCTCATCGACATGACGAACGCCAGGCAGATTGGCGAGATGGAGCCCGAGGGCTACTACCTCTTCCAGTTTCCTGGCACCCACGATCTGCTGAGACCGATGGTCCGGCTCGAGGATGGGTATCGTATGGAGCTGCACGAGCGGACGAATGCATTCTACGTGTCCGGCGACACGGACAAGGGCTTCCTGATCTTCCTCGGGGATGAGCCCCACATGAATGTTGAGCAGTACGCGGAGGCTTTTCTTGACGCAGTGGAGGGATTGGGAGTTGAGCGGATAGCTATCGTCGCCGGCGTCAATGGCCCGATACCCTACGACAAGGATCGGGAGGTTTCGTGCGTCTACAGCCTTCCGGGTATGAAGGACGAGTTGGAGGGGTACGCCCTCAGGCTCTCCAATTACGAGGGCGGCGCGACCATCGGGGTCTATCTTGCCGATCGGGCCGAGGAGCGGGGCATCGAGCTGGTGGCCTTCTACGCCATGGTTCCGGCCTACGACTTCTCTCAAGCGTCTTCATCCATCCAGCGAGTCTCAGCCGAGGAGGATCACAAGGCTTGGTATGATCTCATGCGTCGGCTGGACTATATGTTCGACCTCGATCTCGATCTGTCGGAGCTGGAGCATCACAGCGCTGAGCTGATCGCTGCTTGGGATTCGCGGATGGCGCAACTTGAGAAGAAACTCCCCGGAGTGGTAGGGCCCTATATGGAGGAAGTGAACCAGGAGTTTGAGGAGCAATCGTTCGATCCCCTGGGCCAGGCCTGGGAAGACGCACTCGGTGACATCTTCGAGGATTCAGAAGGTATGGGCTACTCGGAGGGCTGAGTATTCCCCGATTCGTCTTCTGCCCCTCTCTGGGTCAAATGAGCTATTCACAGAATAGGCGGTTCCATCGTTCCATCAAGGTGTTGGCCTTCATCCCGCTTGCCTTGCTTCTCTGCCTGGGATCGTCTCTCCTCTTCGTGAATGTGAGACCCGGGCTGCTCCTCTCAGCCCTCGGTCTTCACCACGTCGGCCCCCTGGAGAGCGCATTACCCCCGCCACCCGAGCGGCTCCGGCTAACTGGCGCGGCCCAGGACCAGGTTGAGGTGCTCGTCCCTCCTCGTATCGCCCAGCCTTTGGTGCTGACACCGGCAGAGCTGGGAGCTCCGATCATCGCGGACACGTCGACGCCGGGGGTGACAGCCTACCTCATCACTGTCCCTCAGGTCAACCTGAACGATCTCCTCCAGCGGGAGGGACTCTTCGCCGTCGGCCATAGC
>SKLM01000193.1 GCA_007123205.1 Thermoflexales bacterium | reverse complement strand
GGCGGCGGCCGAGCCGACTGAGACGGCACCGTCGCCGACACCGACATCAACCGCCACGGCCACCCCCACCTACACCGTAACGCCCGCAACGCCGGTCAACGCCACCTTCACGCCGACACCTACGCTTACCCCCACGGTCAGCCCCACCCCCACGGCAACCCCTGCCCCGGAGCCCTCCCCGACCCCAACTCCTCCGCCATCGGCAGTGGCTGACCCCCCGTGGGTTGTGGTCGGCGCCCTGATTTACGGCATAGTGGGAACGGCCGCTGCGGTGATCGCCATAATCAGCGTCGCTCGCGCCCGGAGAGCAGCCCAGAAGCTCGACTCTGATGAAGGCGGGCTCGCCCAGCGCTCTTAACAGGAACAGGAGCAACGACATGTCCAGACCGAACGTCCGCCCCTACGGATCGTGGTCCTCGCCGATCACGGCCGATCTGATCGCATCGAAGACCCTACGGGTCACAGAGCCGACGGTGAACCGCGACGACACCTACTGGATCGAAATGCGTCCCGCCGAGGAAGGACGGTACGCCCTGGTGCGCCGGGCCCCCGACGGAACCACGGCCGACGCGATCCCGCCGGCCTTCAGCGCCCGCACCCGGGTCCACGAATACGGCGGCGGGGCTTACGCGGTTGACGGCGAGACGATCATCTTCTCCAACTGGGAGGACCAGCGGCTCTACCGCCAGAAGCCGGGCGGCGAGCCGCAGCCGATCACGCCGGAGGGGAAGAAACGGTACGCTGACGGGGTGATCGACGGACGGAGACAGCGGCTGATCTGCATCCGCGAGGATCACAGCGGGGACGGCGAGCCCGTCAACGCCGTGGTGGCGGTGGACCTGGCCGGGCGGGAGGATCCCTCCATCCTGGCCTCGGGGAACGACTTCTACGCGTCCCCGCGCCTGAGCCCTGACGGCACCCGGCTGGCCTGGCTCACCTGGAACCACCCCAATATGCCGTGGAACGGGACGGAGCTCTGGGTCGGCGAGCTGGCCTCAGACGGCTCCATCGGCCATCGCGCCCAGGTGGCGGGGTCGACGGAGGAGTCGATCTTCCACCCCCAATGGTCGCCGGACGGCGTCCTCTACTTCGTCTCGGACCGCACCAACTGGTGGAACCTCTACCGCCAGGCCGACGGCGGGATCGAGCCCCTCACTGAGATGGAGGCCGAGTTCGGGCAGCCGCAGTGGGTGTTTGCGATGTCGATGTACGACTTCATCTCGGCGGATCGCATCGTCTGCGGCTACACGAAAGATGGTGCCTGGCACCTGGCCACGCTCGATGTGGACACTCGGGAGCTCAGTCCGGTGGAGGTTCCGTACACGAGCCTGACCGATATCAGGGCAGCAGCCGGCCGGGTGGTGTTCGGCGGCGGCTCTCCCAGCGAGCCCCGCGCCATCGTGGAACTGGACCTGGACAGCGGCAGCACAAGGGTGCTGCGCCGGTCCAGCGACGTCGCCGTCCCCGAGGGGTATCTGTCGCGTCCGCAATCCATCGACTTCCCCACCGAGGGCGGATGGGAGGCGCACGGGTTCTTCTACCCGCCCAAGAACCCCGAATGCGTCGGGCCGCCCGGGGCCCGGCCCCCGCTCATGGTCATCAGCCACGGAGGCCCCACCTCGGCGACGACGAACACCCTGGACCTGTCGATCCAGTACTGGACATCGCGCGGCATCGCCGTCCTGGACGTCAACTACCGGGGTAGCACGGGGTACGGGAGGGCGTATCGAGAGGCGCTGGAGGGCGAGTGGGGCGTGGTCGACGTCGAGGACTGCGTCAACGGCGCGCGCTACCTGGTGGAGCGGGACGAGGTGGATGGCGAGCGGTTGATCATCCGCGGGGGCAGTGCCGGGGGGTATACCACCCTGTGCGCCCTGACCTTCCGCGACGCGTTCGACGCCGGCGCCAGCTACTACGGTGTTAGCGATCTGGAGGCCCTGACCGAGGAGACCCACAAGTTCGAGTCCCGGTATCTGGACCGGCTGGTCGGGCCCTACCCGGAGCGGAAGGACCTGTACCACGCTCGCTCGCCGATCCACCACGCCCATCAGCTCTCGTGCCCCGTCATCTTCCTCCAGGGTCTGGAGGATCTGGTGGTGCCACCGGACCAATCGGAGAGGATGGCCGAGGTCTTGCGCCAGAAGGGGCTGCCGGTGGCCTACGTCGCCTTCGAGGGCGAGCAGCACGGGTTCCGCCGGGCGGGGACCATCAAGCGAGCCCTGGAGGCCGAGCTGACCTTCTACAGCCGCGTGTTCGGTTTCGGCCTGGCGGAGCCAGTGGAGCGGGTGGAGATCGACAACCTACCGGAGTGACGGTGGACCCGGGCCGCCGGCCCCAGACGGACGAAGGAAGCTCTGGTTCGCGGGACGTCGTCGTCATCGCGGTAAGGTTCTGGTGCGCGGGTGTGCCCCAGATCCCGTTCACAGCGCTGTCACGGCGCCCCGTTGACGCCCTTGGCTTGCCAATCCCCCTTAGCCTAAGGTACAATCCAGCCAATCAGGAGACGCATTAGACGCGGAGACGCATCGACCGAGGAGGGAGATGAGGATGAACGAGCAGGCACAGCAGAGCATCCGCGTTTCAACGTTCACCGGCGGCGTGGTGGGGCCCAGCGTTCCAATGATCGGGCCCATCGTCGACGGCGGCACCATCATCGCTGAGACGGCTCCCGGCTGCTGGGGGCCGATGATCACGCCGTCCTTCCGCGGAGGTCACGAGGTCACCACGCCCGTGGCGGTCGAGGGGGCCGAAGTAGGAGACGCCATCGCCATCCGCATCCGAAAGGTTCTGGTCACGTCGATGGCCACGGCCTCCGGGACTATGTCCGCACTGGCGGACCGGTATCAAGGCGACCCGTTTGTCGCCCGCCAGTGCCCTGAGTGCGGAGCCGAGAGCCCGGCGACCGAGCTGGAGGGGATCGGATCGGACGCGGTCCGCTGCGTAGCGTGCGGGGCCGAGGCCAGCCCCTTCCGGGTGAGCAACGGTTACACTATCGTCTTCGACGAGGGGAGGCAGATGGCGGTGACCGTGGGGCCAGAGGTCGCCGCGGATCTGGCCAGCCAGGCGGCGGAGGCTATGGCCCTGCCGGAGGAATCACAGCAGCATCCCATCGTGGCCATGGCCCCGGCGGACATCGTCGGGCTCGTCACCCGGCTGCGCCCCTTCGTGGGCAATATCGGGACGCTGCCGGCGATCAATATGCCCGATTCTCACAACGCGGGGGACTTCGGCCAGCTTCTCATCGACGCCCCCCACCAGTACGGCATAACGGAGGAGCAGCTGGCCCAGCGCACCGACGCCCATATGGACATCGACTCGGTGCGCGCCGGCAGCGTGCTTATCTGTCCGGTGAAGGTGGAAGGGGGCGGCATCTACGTGGGCGACGCCCACGCCATGCAGGGGGACGGGGAATTGGCGGGGCACACCACTGACGTCTCGGCGGAGGTGGAGCTCGAGGTGAGTATCCTCAAAGGGCTGGCCATCGGTGGGCCGATCCTGCTGCCGCTGGTGGAGGATCTGCCGCCCCTGGCCCTGCCCCACACCGCAGCGGAGCGGAAGGTGGTGGAGCGCCTGGCTCAGCAGCACGGTCAGGAGTGGCTGGAGACGGCCGCACCCATCCAGATGGTCGGAACGGGGGCGAACCTGAACGAGGCTACGGACAACGGCGTGGCACGCCTGGCCGAGCTGTTCGGGATGACCGAAGAAGAGGTGCAGAATCGCGTGACCATCTCCGGGGCGGTGGAGATAGGCCGCCTGCCGGGTGTGGTGACCGTGACGATGATGACACCGCTGCAGAAGATCGACGAGGTGGGACTGGCGCAGCTGGTCAGGAGCCAGTACGCCCTGTAGTGGCAGCGGAGAAGACGTGGGCTGAGCCGCCGTGTGAATCCCGCACCGGGGAGTCCGTGGATCCGCGGGCGCGGCGGCTGGCCCGCCTCAGCGGGATCGCCATGGTGAACCTGGCGACCCTGACGTGGGCCTCGAATATGACGCTGGGGCGGTATCTGAGGCACGACATCGGCCCGATCACCCTGGCGGCCATCCGTTTCCTGATCGCTTCGTCCCTGCTCACGGCGCTGGTGTCGCGCCGGCCGCAGCCCGAGCGCCGCGTGGGGACCGATGGGTGGCTGCTGGTCGGCATGGCCCTCAGCGGTGTAGTCGTCTTCACCCCCCTGCTCTACCTGGGGCTCCAGCACACCACGACGGTGAACGCGACCCTGATAAACGGGACCGGGCCCCTGATCACGGGCGTGCTGGCCGCTCTTCTCATCGGTGAGCCTATGACGGGTCAGCAGGTGGGGGGAGCTGTCGCCGGGCTGGCGGGGATCGTATCGCTGATCTCGGGTGGACAACTGCGATTCTGGCGTTTCGTGGAAGGGAGCGTCGGCGATCTGATCGTGCTTGGCGCGGTGGGGCTGTGGGGGCTCTACTCGGTTCTGGGTCGACGGGTGATGCACCACCGCTCGGCGCTGTCGGCTTCGACCCTCTCCAGTCTCATCGGCCTTCCGCTGCTGCTCCTGGCTGGAGCCTGGGAGGTGTCAGCATCGGGCCTCAGTATGAGCCCCCGTCTCATTCTGTCTCTGGTGTACATCGGTGTGGTTCCGGGCGTGGTGGGACAGCTCTGCTGGAACGGTGGGGTGAAGACCCTGGGGGCCGGAGGAGCGATGGTCTTCTACAACACGCTTCCTCTGTACGGAGCGGTGATGGGTTATCTGGCCCTGGGCGAGCCCATCGGGCTGCACCACCTGTTCGGCGGCGCGCTGATCGTGGGGGGTGGCCTGTTTGCTGCGCTCCACAGGGAGGCATAGACGGGCGCGGCGTGGAGGCGATGGGTCCCTCTCCCCCGGCCCCAGCGCGGTGCCGGCGGATGTCGGCCCAACTTGAGCGGTTTGACCGGACGCGGCACACAGGAGGAGACTTATGGCCGAGATCAACGTCAGCCAGTCAGTGGAGAACGACACCTACGAGTTTGAGGTGATCGTCAGCGAAGGGGGGAGCGAGACCCGGCACCAGGTGAACCTCACAAAGGCCGATTACGAGTGGCTCACGGGCGGCCGGGCCACCCCCGAGGAGCTGGTGCGAGAGTCCTTCCGATTCCTCCTGGAGCGGGAACCGAAGGAATCGATCCTGCGCGGGTTCGATCTCACGGTCATCAGCGATTACTTTCCCGCCTACGAGCGGGTGATCAAGAAGCGGCTGTGACGGCAGAGGCCGGGTTTGCGCGGCTCCCGGTGCGGCTTACGCCTCCCCACCCCGGCTGTGCGGTGGGTGGTCCGCCCACCTGCGCAAGGGGCAGGCCGGCAGCAGCCGGGCCCGAAGGTCAGCGCAGTCTGGGATGCCTGCTGACGCAGATGTCAACTGGAGCCCGTTGAGGCAGCGGCGGCTCGCTCTATGTCGCCAGCGGATGGCGACGGCACTCTGGCAGTTTTCCCCCTCACCCAACCTCTCCCCCAGAGGAGAGGGGAAACGGTGGGCATGCTCAAGCAAGCTCAGGCAAGATCGAGCAGCATGGTTCCCGACGGCACCCGCCCTGCCCAAACCCACATCTGCCCGGCGCGCCGAGTCTAGCGGCTGCGCGGCTTCACACGCGCCTGACGCAGGCTGGCACTACGCTGCCCAAACGGCCTGAATCCACAGCTGGGTAATCACCAGCCAGACCAGGGTCTTATCGTTCTCGAGAAATGCTACCATTGTGGACATAGGAATAGCCTTGAGGAGGCAACTATGTCCACAGCTGATCCGTTCAAGAATAGAGAAATACCATCCTGTATGAGGAACTGCAAGAGGTTCCAGACACCCGAGAAGATCAAGGGAAACGCCATCCGCTGGCAGCGATGTTGGCTCTGGCTTGCGGGGCCCTCTTGTGCGGCTGTCAGACGCCCAACGCGCTTTCAGAATGGGCCGACAACTGTGGTAGGCGGTACTTGCGTAGTTTCGGCTTCACCCGCGACGAGCCCCCAGGACAGGCCACTTGGTATCGTGTGTTAGGTAGTATCGACTGGGCAGCTCTCGGAAATCGTGTCAATCGGTGGGTTCGACACGTTTTAGACGTGTTCAAAGCCTGCAGCACGTTGCAAGGGGTGGCTGCCGATGGAAAGACCCTGCGCGGGACCGAGAAACAAGACCCCGACGAGACCCCTCTACTGTCCCCTGTGGCGCATCGTCTGGGTGGGATCACCAGCTTGTGAGAAGACGAAGCCGACGCCAAACAACTCCTGAACCTTGTTCCTCAACACTGGCATATCGAGAACAAGTCCCACTGGATACGCGATGTCATCTTTGCTGAAGACGATTCGCAGCTGCGCAGAGGCAGACTCCCGCACGTGATGGTCACACTGCGCGGTACTGTCATCAGCCTATTACCCGCTCGCGGCATCGATCACATTGCCGAAGCGCAACGACGATTCGCCGCACATCCTGATGAAACCATAGGCCTTGTTGGCATTTGCACTTGAGGATGATAGGACCCTGGCGATCCATAGACCCGGCGGCCACATCCGAGGATGCATCACTGTACAAGGTGGTCTACGTGACATCGCGGAACTCGCTCCGCAACTTCGACATCCTTTGTAGGCTCGTTGCATGCTGTCGAACACCGGAAGTCGCCATCTTCTGCACACAAGAACACGTGTGTGGAGATCCTGATTTACTGTACAGATTCGAGGGATTTCCGGTAATCCTTGAGCGTTCCTACAAACAGGCGTATCTGCTGACTTAGTCGCTTTTCGTCTTCACTGACGTTACCCCACACGCCCCGTTCGACATCTTGCGGGTTCGCAATATCGCGATAGGGTAGAACACCAGTGCTATCGCGAATCTGCAATTGTGGTGCCTTGATCTCGTACAGTAGTGGCGTTACCACCAAATCGACCATGCCATGAGCGGAGGCGGTCTCTGTGAAGACACGCCTGCCTACAGCTTCCTGGACGTAACTCGCCTGTGGATCGACCGCGGAAAATGCCAGATTGATCTCATCGACGAGGACGTGATCAAAGCCCGGCGCCGGTTTGAGGTTGATCGTCAAAGGTCCTGTGTAGGTGTCGCTCACCAGAATGGTCAGCTGCGGTTCTGGCATCTGATAGAGGTGGATGACGCCGTCATAAGGGCCCATGGTGTGGGCGGCATAGCGCGGGGGGAGTTTGCCCTCGCTGCTCGACGACTGTTGCTCGATGTAGCCTTGAGCCCGCACCTGCCAGATCGCTGGCTTGGCCTCGCTTTGGATCACGATCTCGCCCTGGGCGTTGGCGATGGCACTAGGATGGTCTGGATCGGGAAACTCTGGTGCGTTTGGGTAGTAATGTAGGTCCAGGATGGCATCGGTGACCGGCATGCCTCTCTCCGCGTCCACAATGCGCACTCTGTGTAGCGTCAGCGCTGTGCTGGCGGGAAGGCAGCCGGCCACGAAGAACGGTGCCAGGAGGATGCCGAGGAGATGGATCCTGTTCATAGCGCGTGTTCCTTTGTGGAAGAAGGAGTCGTAGACTGCTGATGCCTCCAGGGCTCCGATTCGCCAGCATTCGCGTGGATGATGCAAGAGCCCGCTCTTCCGATGAAAGTCTTCCCGGAAGCTGTGAGCTTCCGGGAAGACTGCACAGAATTGACACCAAGAACTACCTAATTGTCCTCGTAAACCCCGGCAAACGAGACGTCACCCCAGCTGACCCAGCCGTTGTTGTTGCCATACCAGCCGTTGTTGACATAGAACCAGCGGGACGTTGTGGTCTTGCACCACCACAGGAAGCAAGTCTTCTTTGATCTCGAGGCGTAGCCATAGGCCATCGGATAATGATTGTTCGCGGCGATGATGGCAGGCTTGCGGTCGTAGATGATCGAATTCCTGGCCAGGTTGCGGGCGGAAGTGCAGGCGCCAAACCAACAGAGACCGGTAGGGTCATACCTTGTGCGCATCCGCCACGCTGCTGTTGCACGCGGTAGCACGTACTTGTAGGCGTCGATCATACTTGTGAACTTGGTGGAACCCTGGCTGCCGCTGCAATAGGTGTTGATGTGATCCCGGATCTCTCTAGTCATGTTGCGGACCCCTTCATCCTGGATGAGCGGCGCGACCGCGTCGGCGCCCAGTCCACCGTCTACGCGGTAGATACCCCAGTGAGGAGCCCAGACATAATGCCCTGCGGCTGCCCACCGGTCAACCCACCCAAAGATCATAGCCCAAGCTGTGGCGCCACAACCACTGGCGCAGCCCTTGTAACTGAACTGCCCGTACTTGATGCCTGCGGCTAGGGCGCTGCCGCCGTCAGCCCAGTAGTAGGTCCAGGGACCCCAGCCGGCAGTCAGTGCACCCCCTTCAGCACTGGCGCCGCTGACCAGGCCGGTCCTGGTACCAGCGGAAACAAAGGGGAGATACACGTCGTAGATGTTCAGCGCCGCAGCATTGACGATGGCATAGTTGATAGCCTCAGTGGTGTCGTTCGTGTACTCCAGCTTAACTACAAAAGGCAAGTAACCGTCCGGGTCCGTCGGCTCATCGAGCACGGTCAGTCTGAGGCCGGTGAGTGTGCCCTCGTCGCTAAGCTGCTCCTGTTGGAGATACTCAATAGCCATAGGGTCGCCCTCGACTTTGATCG